>CAYZVB010000295.1:0-7100 GCA_964481315.1 uncultured Granulosicoccaceae bacterium | reverse complement strand
AAGACACTTAAAGTATTATCTGCGGCAGCCGGATCTGTTGCCGTACCGGGGCGGCTATTGCCGGTGCATCACAGGCAGGTGTGTTGCCGACGGATGTAACTGCCGGCACGGCTGAGAGCTTGCAACTGGCCGAGATTGATATCAGTACACGCGTTTCAGCGTTGCATAATGACATTGAAGTGGTTGTGACAAATGCCGGCAGTGAATCTGTCACCATCACGCATATGACACCGGGGGTAACGCGCGTGGCCCGTGGTGAATTTGATTTTTCCAGGCTGCTGAAAAACGGCCCTTTGCAGCTCGCCTCCGGTGAATCGGTTACTGTGCCGCTGCAGCGCAAAGCAGTGAAAATGTGGGCGTCACCGGATAGCGTTTCACGTGCACCGGTGAATAACAGCGCATTGTCTGACCGGTTGCGCAGCGCCGTTAGTATTGTGACTGAAGGTAACTCGTTTGCCAGCGTAACTGTAGCCTAGCCAGTTAGACTGGTAGTGTTTTTTAAGTAGTAGCCTGTCGGTTCTATACCGACAGGCTGAAGTTGTCAGCCCAAAACACGTTTAGTGACTGCTGCAAATCTGCAGGCGTTTTGCACGTGGTGATGTTCCAGTGCTCGGGATATAGCTGCCGGTAGAGCGGGTCACTGAATCGCTGGTCGGCCAGTATTACAATGCCGGTATCATTTTCTGATCTTATCACTCTGCCGGCAGTTTGCAGCACGCGGGTAAAGCCCGGGTAGCGGCTGCCGTAGTCAAAAGCATTCAGACCGTGCTGTGTGTAGTCCTCTTCAATTAGTTTTTGCTGCAGGCTTGGCGATGCGAGGCCGGTACCGACAATAATAGTGCCGATCAGTTTGTCGCCGACATAGTCGATGCCTTCACCGTAAATACCACCAAGAATCGCAAAGCCGACAGTGTGTTGTGTGGTTTCAAAGGCATTGAGATATTCTGCGCGATCATCGTCGCTGCTGCTTCGCTTTTGTACTATGGAAGGTACATCCGGATATTGGCGGACAAATTCGCTATATACCGCCTCCATAAATGCATACGACGGAAAGTACACCTGGTAGTTACCGGGCTTGGTCTGACAGGTTGAATGCACCATGTCTACAATCGGTTTGATTGATTGCTCGCGTGCATTGTATCGGGTGTTAATCCAGTTACAGATATACGTACCCTGCTGTGACGGGTCAAAAGGAGAGGGCAGTGATACACAGGCCGTGTTGTCGGGCAGGCCCAGAGACTCGCGGTAAAAATGTTGTGGTCGCAGTGTGGCAGAGAACGTCACTGCCGCTCTAAATTGTTTAAATGAACTGTGCAGCATGCTGGTGGCATTCAGGCACTGCAGTTGATGAATAACCTGTCCGGTTCCTTTGTTTCTGCTTTTTTGGCCTTTGCGTTTTTTGGCAATGTGAGTAGTGGTTATTGCCCTGTGGTGATCACCGAACAGATCTTCTATCACCAGATACCGGTAGAGTTCTTTGGCAGCGTCGGCCTGGACTTCAGTCAGTGGCAGTTGATTTTCCACGGTGGTGGTTAATGCATCAACACAATGCCTGACAGATCGGGTAATCGCATTAACGGGTGTAGGCTCTGAGAATTCTGCATCCTCGGTTTGCTTTGCATAGCGATCAATTGACCCCGCCAGACGTTTGAAGGCTTTGGCGAGATAAGGTGACGAAACGGCGCTTTCTGTCGCTGCATCCTTTAATTGATGTTTGTTAAGCTTTGCCGAATACATCGAGCGGGCACGGTCGATCAGGTTGTGTGCTTCATCGACCAGTAGCAGACGCCTGCGTGATCGCTCGGTGAAGGGAGTCAGCCGCACCAGCGGATCGAATACATAGTTGTAGTCGCAGATGGCTACAGTGACCCACGGCAGCATTTGCAGGGTAAGTTCAAACGGACAAAGCTGATACTGGTGAGCGGCGTTGTCGATATCCTGCGGTGAAATAACGCCGCTGCCTATGAGTGCCTGGCGAGCCTCGGGCAGGCGATCGAAAAAACCGATTGTCAGTGGGCACCTGCCGTTGTCATCGCGCTCGCAGGTTCCGTTGGTGCAATGGCAGGTGGTTTTTTTTGCGGTGATGGTAATCGAGGAAACAAACAAACCGTGACTGGCAAGTTGTTGCAGTGCCTGATTGGCACTTTGCCTGCCGGAGGTTTTGGCGGTCAGATAAACCACGCTGTCTATCAGGCCTTCCCCAATTGCTTTGGCCGCCGGAAAAAGGGTGCTGATCGTTTTGCCGATACCGGTTGGCGCTTCACATAAAATTGTCCCCTTGTCTCTGGTGCTGACATAAACTCCGGCGGCCATTTCCCGCTGACCTTTGCGATACTGTGTGTGTGGAAACGTGAGTGCTGATGCGCTTTTAGCTATTTTTTTTTGTTGTAAGCGGACCACCGTCATCCAGTCGATGTATCGTTTTGCGGCGGCATGTGCAAAGTCAGTGAGTTCGGCTATCGTATAAACAGCAGTTTCAACGGTGGTTTCATTGGTGTTAATGTTGATCCAGATCAGTCGTAGTGAAACCTGCTGTGCAGTGCATTGTTTGTCAGTCAATATACAGTAGCCGTAGATCTTTAGCTGTGCCCAGTGCAGGTCTCGATTGCTTTGCGGGATTTTGTCTGCCGGGGCATAGCAGCTTTTTATTTCACCAATGGAGGGGGTGTCTTTTTGTCCGGCAATAAGATCAACACGTCCGGAGACCTGCAAGATGCTGCCACTCATGCTGATGTCTGCGCTGACTTTGACTTCAGCGTCTTCATCTTCACCGCGTATTGCCTGTAGTTGCTTGTGTGCAATCTGACCTTCCTGTGCGGTGGGGCCTGCAATACCGTCGTGTACCAGATCACCGTGGCGACATGAGAACTCTACCAGTTTACGAACCGAGACTTTAAGCGCCGGTGCGGTGCCCGTCAGGTCAGGCACAGTTGCTGTGTTCTCTCTGTGCGGTGTTGCCTTTTACGGTTAAAGGTTGGTTTACGGTGGTAGTCTACATTGACTACGGCGTGTTGGATGTCGCAGTCACTGAAGTGCTTCATCCACCGGCGCTGGTGTTTTTGTAGCTGATCACCGGGGCCTTTGACTTCCAGTAATTGGTAGCCGCCGGTATCGGGAAAGTAGATCAGATCCGGCAGGCCACTGCGATGGTTTTTAATATCCCGAAGCAGGTATTCAAATAGATAGAGCCAGTCCTGCGCGGGGATAATATTCAGAGCCCGGGCTAACAGGGGCATGTTTATGGCCCGCCAGTTCACCAGCGGGTTGTTAATACCTTTTTTGCTGTGAAAGTGGGTGGCCACCAGTGTGGTTAAATTGCCATTGTGAATTTGTTCCATTCGTTCATCGAACGCGGTTTGTCGACGCTTATAGAAGTCGGCATCGTGAAAGTCTGCCGGTGCGTATTGAAACGGGTGATAAAACACACCGGGTATATTGGCGAAAACAATATCCCACACTGCCAGTCCAAAGACACTGACAATAAGTGAATTTTCAACGTAGTAGCAGCTGCCAGTCTTTGCAAAATGCATTGCGGTGATGCGCTCGACAGATTGTTTGGCGGCTGGTAAAGCAACGCTGAGTTCGGGGGGCTTATGTGGTTTTACTGTTTCGGGTTTAAGCCCAAGCTTTTTTCTCAGTTTGCCTGAAAACTGCCGTCCGAATTCAAGCTCTTCAGAAATGGCTGGCTGCTCAATAATGGCGTTGCAGATTTCTAATGCTGGTTCCGCAAGGCCCTGTTTTTCATATAGGCGTGCCAGGCGTTCGCGCGCCGGTGGACGAGTGTTGGTGGAGTAAATCGCAATAGCGGCATCTGTTGCGTTTTCGCGTTCAAGTTGTCTGGCGATTTGGTTGCTGAAATTTTCCAGCCGACGCGTTAATACCGGATCGTTGTAATTGTCAGCGGGTAGTTGTTGATAGAGCGCGTTTAATTCATCTGCACCTTCTGACGCTGCTTGCTCAAAAGCATCGCTGCAAAGGTAATACTGCCAGTACGCAAGCAATTGATCACGGCTGTGAAAAGGCAGTGCCGTGGTAGTGGTCAGGTACGG
The DNA here is from genome assembly GCA_964481315.1 of uncultured Granulosicoccaceae bacterium. Lineage (GTDB taxonomy): Bacteria > Pseudomonadota > Gammaproteobacteria > Granulosicoccales > Granulosicoccaceae. Next base: position 3,051 of record CAYZVB010000295.1, on the reverse strand, counting down.
TTCGTAGTGCCGGAAGCCAAGGTCGGTGACGACGAACTCGCTCAGGTCCTGATGCAGGTTGCCAAAAAACAGCAGCGAATAAATCAGGTAGGTCTCCTGATGCAGAACCTGGTACACAGGTTCGTGGCGGGTTAATAGTTCGAGGGGTGAGTCGCCGAATAAATCCCTGTCATTGAATGGTGCGGGTGCCTGATCAAAGAGTTGGCTGGATACCTCGTCCGGCTGCGTGTGGCCGGTAAGGCCCGGGGGAATTTCTGATTTGCTGAACAAGCCTATCCACTCCGCCAAGTGTTCAGGGTCTGCTGGTTTAATAAAGCCTGTCTGAGTCAGCAGTGTCAGGGCGCTTGCTGTAGATTCGATTTCCGGATAGCGGATTTTACTGTGACGGATAAAGTGCCCTCTGCGTAGCAGCAGGCGGCAGTAGAGTTGCCGGCAGTTGTCGGGCAGCGCGGTAAATGCAGTGTAGAAGTCAGACTCGGCACTCGACAGAAGAGGGCGATAATGCTGATACACAAAATCGATCAGCACTCTGAAATTGTTCAGATAATAATGCTTCGGGAGTTGTGCAGGTGTAGTCTGATGCACTGAGCTGGTGACCGGAGGCCTGTTAAAAGTGTTGTCTGCTACGCATTTTCAAGAGCAGATATCAGTGTTTGTTGAGCGACAAACGGTTTGAAATCACGATCCTGAAACAACAGTGGAATTTTATTTTCCATACAATAGCTGGCGATGATTACATCGGTGGATTTTCTGATGGTGACACCGGTTTTTCTTAGCTTTCTGTAGTTATCAGCGCACTTCACTACCATGTCCAAACCGAACAGCTCTATTAGGTCAAGGGTTTGCAGGGACGATTTGGCGAGTTTATAGTCTTTATCAGATCTGAAGCCCTGAAGTATCTCCAGATAGATTAAATCACCAAGGAGTACCAGGCCTTCTGCCAGCGCATTGTCCAGTGCCTGCGTGTATTTACTTTCTGTTCCGTTGAAATAGTCAACCCAAACACTGGTATCAACAAGAATCACTTTCTTCCACGCATCTGGTCCAGGTCACCTTCCCACTTTAACTTTCCCCGGAGTTTGCGGATATTTTGTTGTTTGTTTTTCTGAATCAACAATCTAAGCCCTTCCTCGACAACATCTTTCTTTGTAGAAAGACCAGCGGCTTTCATAGCGTCGGCCATAAGTTTATCGTCAATTACAATGTTTGTGCGCATCGCAGTAATGTGTATTTTGCGTTTTCGGGTACACATTGTAGCAATGATGTGTAGGCGTAACAAGTCAGTGGAAACGGACAATATTTCAGCATCCAGACTGCGGCTTTTCCTTACTACATGCTACGGCGTTGTTGTTGTCACCTCGGTTGTGGGTAACTGGTCAAAAGGCACTTGTGTTAACTATTCTGCCCTGCAACTGCAACTGCAACTGCAACTGCAACTGCACCCGGGTTATTCAGTGCGCCGTACTGGTCGCTTTCGGGATGTACTTTTTTTCTGCTACCAGCCGAACCTGAATGACTTTATCGCCGCGACGGTTGCTGCCAAGGATAATCTCTGCGCTGCCGTTTTCGTCACAGGCGGCCATTACGGTAGAGATTTGGCGGGCCAGTTGCAGTAGATAGGCTTGTTGTTGTTTATTCATGATTGCCGGTTCCCGGGGGTGGGGCAATCAAGTCTACAGAATACTGTAAATATGTACAGTTACTATTGCAGGTGAATTGTTGCGGTTAGCTACAGGCCTGCACCACCGCTTGTTCGGCATGAATAGCTGTGGTGTCAAACAGGCGCACAGCGGTATGTTGCTGCTGCACCAGCAGGGTGATTTCGGTACAGCCTTCAATGACTGCCTCGGCACCGCTTGCAGCGAGTTTGTCTATGATCTGCAAATACTGCTGTCGGGAGCTTTCATTGATTTTGCCGAGGCACAGTTCTTCGTAGATGACGCGGTGAATCGTTTGTCTGTCGCTTTCATCCGGTGTGATTACGTTAATGCCGTGCTGTGCCAGTCTGCCTTTGTAGAAATCCTGCACCATGGTGAAATTTGTGCCGAGCAGACCTACGGTTGTGATGCCGGCATCAATAATTCTGCCGGCGGTGGCGTCTGCCAGATGCAGCAACGGTATGCTGATCGCGGCCTGTACTTCATTGGCCACCTTGTGCATGGTGTTGGTACAGATTAATAGAAAATCGGCACCGGCCGCCTCGATCTGTTTTGCAGCACCGGACAAAATATTCGCAGCACCCTGCCAGTCACCATTGTGTTGCAGTTGTTCAATCTCGTGAAAGTTAACACTGACCATGGCGATTTTTGCCGAATGCAGACCACCGAGCTGTGCTTTGACGCCCTCATTGATCAGCCGGTAGTACAGCTCGGTACTTTCCCAGCTCATCCCGCCCAATAGTCCGATGGTTTTCATGGTTTAAGCTGCCTGCTGATTACCGGAAGATGAAAGCAGTGTGTCTTTGCTGCTTTGGTATTGTTTGATGCTCTGTGCTTTCACATGTCCAAACCCGCGTATGCCGTCCGGCAGTTCGGCAAGTTCACAGGCAACCTGATAGCCGGATTCGTTCAGGGTTGATGCAAGCTGTAGAAGAAGCGCTTCGTAGTCATCACGCAGCCGGCGTTCCTGCTGTCGTTCTGCGGTATAACCGAACAAATCCAGCGGTGTGCCGCGCAGTACCTTCATGGGAGCAATCCACCTGAACAGCCCGCCCACCCAGGCACCGAATTCACGCTTTTGCGGAACACCCGTGACCGGGTCTTTCTTCGTTAGCATGGGCGGTGCGAGGTGATACTTAAGTGTAAAGTCGCCTTCAAACTGACGGTTAAGTGATTGTTTAAACGCGCCGTTGCTATACAGCCGCGCTACTTCATATTCATCTTTGTAAGCCATGAGCTTATACAGATGTTTTGCAGCACTGCGTGTCAGAGGAAGTCGGGCGTTAGTGCCAAGAGCCTGTTCTGCACGGTGCAACTTTTCAATAACCGACCGGTAGCGTGCGGCATATCGACGGCTTTGATAGTCAGTTAAGCGGGCTGCCCGGTCATTAAC
>CAYZVB010000294.1:3771-7100 GCA_964481315.1 uncultured Granulosicoccaceae bacterium | reverse complement strand
CGTTTGAGGTGACCATGACATGGCCAGGAGGCCTTGAAAATCTGGCGCTGTGGGTTGGGGAGCCGGCCGGAGGGTCGATCGGTAATCCTTTTTCCACCATCGGCACCAGCGGGCAGCTAGCACCAGATTCTGAGTTAGGACCTGAGGTATACATCGCCGACTGCAATCCGGATACTCTTGAAGGTGAATACCGGTTTTTTGACTCAAACCAGAATACAGGCAGTAACTTCTCGAATCCGTTTGAAATCTCGGTGGATGTTTCCGGTGTTCAGCTATACCATGCCGTTGAAACTACCCAACCGAACACACTGAAAAATCATTTAGCGATCATAGTGCAAAAGGACGCCGACGATCCCGAGAAGTTCAGGCTCACTACGTTTGGGTTTTGAAATCGACGTTATCGAAACCGCGGTTCCAGACGCGTGTTGTGAGTGGGAGACACGATTATTATGAAATCCTTCAGATTATTACTAATGGCCTCTTTACTTGCATCTGCTTGCGGGGGGGTAACAGAACATTTAAACAAAGATAATCAGCTCGTAGGAAAGTCGTTCAGTACGGAAAAAGTGTTGCACTACCTCGAAGGTTGTAAGAACCCGAATAGCTGTGGAAAAACCCGGACTGAAAAGAAGACTGATCGTGCGTTGATTTGTGGTGAAGTGAACCCAGGCTTCGCTTCTCTCTACAAGGAGTCGTACGAACTCAAAGCCGATAAGACTTTTACGATTGAGGAAATCGTAGATGTAAAATGTTATGGCATTGAGTGCTCCTTCAGCTACGGCGACTATTCCTTGGTGGTTTTGAAAGATGTGGATGGCCGTAAGTCGTTCAAACCACTATTTTCAATTGATGCTGATCGTATGGATGTGTGTGAACAGTATCCGATGGGCTTCTAAGCCGGGCCTGTACTTTCATATTCGAGAAGTTTCGTTATCGATTTCCTCATGGATCGCCCGCCCGTCGTATCGTCTCACTAGTGAATAAAATGAGCTTCAGTAGTAGATCAGGCAATCGTGCTAAATAGCTTTGAGCAGCCATGGCGACTGATCATCTTTCACACCCGACGCAATCAAGAGGTGGTGTGTTTCTCACCAATGAAGTCTCGCTCCTCTCTGCGGCTATATGGGACACAACTCAGACCACTTTTAATCAACTATCTGTAACTATGTCGAAGACCGTTGATAACAAAATATTCATAATACCGAATGGCCGCTTTCTATTGGTTTAATCGGTAGAGTTTCTCAAGCGGTAGTAATTGTTGGCCGTCGGCAAAGGGCACACAGCGGAAGTACAGATTTTGATGAAATCGTACGCTGACTGTCACATCTAATACTGACTTTTATAAATTAACAACAAAGCCTATCCGCCAAAGTCGACCTGAGAAAGCCTATCTGGCTGAATTGAACAGTTCACTCATGTGCGACAGCAGCGATGCGCTCAGGTCTTTCACGTCCATTATTTTCATTGCACGCTGATAAAACGCTGTTACATCATGACCAATTCCAATTGCCAGTAGTTCCACTTCGCTGGTGGTCTCAATGCTATGTATAACCTGATGTAAATGATCTACCAGGTAGTTCTGCGGGTTGGCTGCCATGGTGCTGGTATCGATCGGTGCGCCGTCTGATATTACGATCAGAATTTTCCGCCTCTCCGGTCGACGTATAAGCCTGTTGTGTGCCCAAAGCAGAGATTCACCATCAATGTTTTGCTTTAGCAAATCTTTCATTAACATCACGCCAAAGTTCATGCGGCAGCGACGGTAGGGAGTATCTGCAGGCTTGTAAATAATATGTCGAAGTCCGTTTAGCCTGCCGGGTTGTTCGCCGCCTCCCTGCTGTTGCCATTGTTCATAGGCCGGGCCGCGATGCAGTTCGGTTGTGGTGAATCCAAGTATTTCGACACTGACGCCGCAGCGTTCAAGTGTTTGCGAAAGTATGTCGGCACAGGCTGCGGCAATGGCGACTGGTTTACCGAGCATCGACTTCGAGTTATCCACCAGCAGCGTAATTGAGGTGTCCTTAAAGTTGCTGTCGCTTTCCTGTTTGAAAGCGAGCGGGGCAAGGGGTTGAGTAACAACGCGTGTTAAGCGCGCGGTGTCGAGCATGCCTTCTGACAAATTGAATTCCCATTGCCTGGTTTGCTGCGCCATTAGTACCCGCTGCAGCTTACCGGACAGTTTGCCTATTACCCGTGAATGGCGATGAATATGCTGGTCCAGCAGATCCCGCAGCACAACCAGTTCGTCGGGGTGACACAAATCGCCGGCACGCACGACTTCGTCGTTGGCAGTGCTAAAAACGCGATAGCCTGCTGTGTCGTTTTGTACACCTGCCGAACCTCCTTCAGATTCGGTGGTTACCGGGGCGTCGCGATTGGCTGAAGCGTCTGCGTTTTCAGTGTCTGCAGAATCTATTGAGACAAGATCGCCGCTTGATTGTTCGTCTTCTTCTCTGAGGCTGACGCTCAGCGTGTCGTCGTCGCTGGTTTCATCACTGGACTCGTCAGGTGGCTCTGTGGTTTGTTCCGGGGGCTCGTCGCTAATGACGCCGTTGTTCTTTTCATCGCCACCGGAAGTTGGGACGGCATTGACTGTTGCAATTATTTGTTTCGACGTTTCAGCAAAGCGGCGCTGGCTGGTGGTTGAGGTAGCCAGTTGTTGCCATGTTGAGCGATGTTCTTCAAACAGAGACTTGCTGATCGCGGCAATTGAGGGCGGGCTTTGTAGTGAATCCGGATTGATCGACAGCACGTCACGGGTGAGGGTAGTTATAGCCAGCAGTATGCGGTCTGCGTCTGTGCGGCAGGCGGCGAGCCTTTCGTCGTGTTGCTGCTGCCATAAAGTGGCAGTGTTGAACGCGGAACCCGCAAACTTTCTGCCTCCAAGGGATTCGCAGCGGGCGCGTTCCATTTCGTTGAACATCTGTTGTTGCAGATGTCCCTGTGGCTGCAGTCGATTATGTAGCGTGTGATCATGATGTGCGGCCACCAGCGCGATGGCATCGGAGAAGCCTCTTGCCGAAGGCCCCTTAATGTCAATTAGGCGAGGCTGCGGTCGCGTCAGTCCCAGTGTGAATGCCAGTGCCTCGCTGTCAGCAGATATAGCTACAGAGTCGTCTTCGGCAATCGCCCGCGCGCTCGCCGCGTTGGACACACCAAAGGTGTCGTCGTCGACAGGGGAGTGGGGTTTTACAGCAGTTGGAGTCACCGGCGGGGCTCTGGTCAATGAGGCGGGAATTGCGTTGGCTGGTGCGCTGCATTGTGGCAGCGGCAGTAAACTATTCTACATGCCTCTGCAATCAGCTACACCACCATTATCACTACGCGTA
>CAYZVB010000294.1:0-3761 GCA_964481315.1 uncultured Granulosicoccaceae bacterium | reverse complement strand
GTCGCAGCCCGGGGGCCGGGCTGCTGTTAGCGGTTGTATTGGATTAGAAGTGGTTTCTGTATTGAACGCCGACTGTTGAGTTTGAAATTCCGTTCAGTGACTCGTCGAAGCTTGTGTCGTGTTCAACGTTGAAGCTCAGCTCGTCGTTGCCCAACAGTCTAAAGCCTGCACCTGCAGCGACCTTAAACGCGGTTGATTCAGCCTGCCAGTTGTGACCAAGACGCGCGCTCAGGTGGTAGCGTGGCGATGCCGCCTGCGGATAGGCTGACTGAATGCCTCCTCTGAACAATGCAGCGTTGAGCGCCAGTTCCTGCGATTCATCTTTGAATTCACCGGTGAAACTACTGAACTGCGCGGTGCCGTTGGGGGTGGTTCCAAGCACACCTTCAAATGTACGGTTGGTTTGACTCGCAACCACACCCATAGACCAGCTGTTACTGCCAATGGTGCCGTTGGTGCCGAGTTCGATACTGGCGCCAATATCTGTAGAGATTTTATCGTCAGTGGCTCTTGTACTTACTTCGTTAATACTACCGCTGAGTCTTACAAATTCGTTTTTGCCAATGGCATGTGAATAGGCCAGTTCTGCACGATCCTGCTTTGCGGCGAGACGATAGTTTTTACTGGTATCGGTGATTTCGTTAATGTAAACCTCGGTGCTTAACTGCTTTTTACCGCGACGGTCCCTGACGTACAGTTCGCCACCGGAGTAGTTGAGATCATTATCGTTACGACTGTTAAGACCGGCTGTGACAGAGCCGCCGCGTGTCGAGTTACCGAAGTGAGCGGTAACTGCTACATCGTCTTCTGTGCCGTTTGCAATACTTGCATTCGCCAGTTCAAGTTGTCGCCGGTTATAGTCAATGGAAAAGCCGAGATCAGCTGCCGCCAGAGTGTGTCTCAGAGACAGCCCGGTTTCAGTAATATTCAGATTTTCCACAGAGCTTCGGGTGAGGCCGCCGGCATAGTAACCCGGACGCTGATAGCGCATGGCAATAACCTGGTCTGTTGCTGTGCGGCGCTCGGCATCAGTTAACCCTTCGTCCATGGTTTTTCTGGCAAGTACGAACGCTTCCTGTTCTCTGCCGACTTTACGCAGTGCAAGAATGCGGTCACCGGAAGAGAGCGTTTCGCCACTGGCGAGTATTTCTTCAATTGTGCCCACGTCGTCTTCGGCCAGTGCCAGCGCCAGTTGCTGCCATGTCGGAGATTTAAGACGTTTTTCATGCATCTTGGTGAGTATCAGGCGGGCGTAGTCGTTGCGCTGCGTAGAGAGATACCAGGCAGCAGCCATTTCCTGTCGCCATGCCGCTTCTTCGCCGCTGGCGTCCACAGCTTCTGCCAGCAGGCGCTCAGTCCAGACTTCGTTCTCACCGCTGCTGCCGTAGCGCCGCAACAGACTAATGTAGTCACGGGCCAGTGCATCGGTCTTGCCGTCGGTTTCAGCCAGCACCAGTGGCCGGAGTTTAGCCAGTGTGTATTGACGGACTTTAAAAGCGTGCGGGTTGTTGCCGGTTTGTTCAAGCGCGTCGGCAAAGCTTAGCAGTATGTTGTAGTCGTGATCGTCTTGCAGCATGATTTTACTAAACCAGCGCAGGCTGGTTTCGGGTTGCTGCAGACGCATGTAGCCAACGGCATACGGGCTCCACAGTTCCGGTTTGTCGATTGCTGCTGTTTCAAACTTTGCAAGCGTATCGGTCAGACGTTTTTCATCGTAGTGCTGGTCACCCATCAGTGTCCACAGAATACCCGTCATGGCGGAGATATTGTCAGGCTCTACCAGTAGCGTGTTTTCATAGGTTTCGAGTGCCGCCAGTGTGTCGGACTGTCGGTTGTAATAGTCTGCCACAGTCAGCCAGTAGTCAGGCATTTCGCGTAGCGGAAGCAGCTCACCATTGGCATCAAGGTAACGTTCAAGGTGCGGATAAACGTTTTCATCCAGCGCAATATGCAGTGCGGCTATCAGGAATTCGTTGTCGTTTGTTTTTCGCCACCGGTACTCGGCATAGCCGATGGCGTTGTCCGCTTCGCCCTGATCGAGATAACTGCGAATAACACGTCTGGCCAGTACAATCTGTTTGCTGTCATCCAGATCCAGTCGCTCCAGATGCGGTGCGCTGGCCAGTACCAGCTCGGGGTGGCGATATCGCCAGCCGAGTATCGACATGAGCTCAAGCTGGTAGGGTGATGCGCTGGACAGATAAGTATCTGAAACTTTGCGTGCCATGTTGAGTGCGAGCTTTGGCTGGTCGAGTCGCCAGTGAAGCTCCATGCGGTTGATTGACTCTTCACTGGAACGACCGTACCTGGCAGCGAATGTCTGCCACGCCTGTAGTGACTGTTTCCATTTGTTATGTCGTTTGTGCAGGGCTGCAAGCTCTCTGATTAACATCGGATCCATTGCACCACCGTTTTGCATATCGACCAGTGCTTCCGCTGCGAGGTCCGGGCGGCCATCTGCTTCGTGCAGGGCCACCAGCTTCAGAATATTTTCGCTGCTGATTGGTTGTCGCTTTGCCAGTCGCTGCAGTGTTCTGGCAGCGGTTGCAGAGTCCCAGTTAAGCTCACTGAGTCTGATCAGCTCAATATCGTTAGCGGTTGACGGGTAGTTGTTTGCAAGCCATACGCGTTGTTGCTGAGCGTCCTGTACGTTGCCGTTCCACTCTTCAAGTTGTGCAAGCTTTACGCGTGCCTCTTTGTCCTGCGGTTCGAGAGCAACGCTTTTTCTGGCCCATTGCAGTGCACTGCCAAGCTGACTGGTGGCCAGTGCCAGGTCAATTTGTCGCTGCATGCTGTCAAGATCATACGGGCGGATTTGCAGCAGGCGTTCGTTCCAGGTCATTGCCTGTGCGGTGAGCCCCATACCGGATGCGAGGTTTATACCTTCCAGTAGCAGTTCGGCGCTGTTCGGGTCGTCCTGCATACGTGCGTGTATGGTTTGCAGTGCCTCTTCGTTGCGGCCGGCCGCAAGCAACAGTGCCTGGCGACGTTTGTTCAGTTCGCCGTGATACTGCGGATCACTGATGTCCAGAATCGATCCGATATACTCGGCGGCGAGTCCGGGCAGGTTCGATGCCTCTGACCACGTAGCGGCTTTTTCGAGCCAGAAGATTGCGCGGTCTTCGTTAATGGTGGAAAGATGCGCGTACAACGGGTAGGCGAGGTCGGGCCGTTCCAGTGACAGGGCGAGGCCGGCAAGTCTGTTCATTTCCAGCGTGCGTTGAGGCGCGGTTTGGACCAATTGCTCAAGTTCGTTATTGGCGGCAAAACTATCGCCAGTGTGATGCAACATATTTATTAGCTGACGGCTAAGCTCGAAACGTTGTTGCGGGTCGGCCTGTGCAATGGCTGATCGAAAGCAGGTTTCAGACTGTCCAGTCAACTCTGCGCCAGCTAATGTACGCGCACAATCATGAAAGTGCTTTACCGCGTTTTGCGGGTCGGCAGATGCGAGCACCATACGATAGGAAGCCGACAGCTCCGGCTGTTTCAGCTCTTCACTGATTTGCGCCGCACGGGTCAGGGTGCCGACATCATGCAGTGAGGTGGTATCAAGAAACTCAGTCAGCAGGGTTATCAGTCGGGCGGCATAAGAAGCGTTGCCGGCCTGGCTTTCATTGGCGACGTAACCCTCTCTTGCTGTTTCGAGGTTCAGCAGAAAAAGATCATTGCGACTTACCGGTGCGTCGGGTCGGTCTGCCATCAGTGATCTTGCATCCTGCCAGCGTTTGCTGCGGATCAGAGCGCTAATGATGTTACCC
>CAYZVB010000293.1:0-7115 GCA_964481315.1 uncultured Granulosicoccaceae bacterium | reverse complement strand
CACCAGCGACAGCTCTGCTACCGAACTGATCATTGACCTCGTGCCTCCGGTGATACCTGCCGTCACATCGCTTATCACTAACACGGGTACTCCAGTCATCAGTGGTACTGCAACTACTGGCACTGGTGAAGTGCTGACCGTTGAAGTCAATGGTGTGACCTATACGGCCGGTGATGGCAATCTTATCAACAATGGCGACGGCACCTGGGATCTGACAATCCCTGCTATCGATACAATGACAGACGGCACCTATGCAGTGACAGCTACGATCACCGACCTTGCCGGTAACAGCACCAGCGCCGTACTGGTTGAGCAGGTCGCGGGTCTTGGCGACGAGCTGATCGTCGACCTGACCGCGCCTGTTGCACCAACTGTACTCTCACAGGTTACCAACAACACCACCCCTGTGATCAATGGCAATGCCATAGTCGGCGCGGGTGAAACACTCACTGTCGAAGTCAACGGTGTTACATACACAGCCGGTGATGGTAACCTCGTCGACAACGGTAACGGCACCTGGTTTTTAACCATTCCAGTTGCCGACGCACTTCCTGATGCGATCTATGATGTTACTGCCACAGTGACCGATGCCGCTGGCAATGCCACTGCCGATCCGTCGGTCGGTGGACTGATCATTGATACCACACCACCGCCGGCACCGGGGGTCACATCGCAGACCACCAACAATCAAACGCCTGTTATCAGCGGTACAACCACTGTGAGTACCGGACTCACGCTTACCGTTGAAGTCAATGGCGTTACCTATACCGAAGGGGACGGTAACCTCGTTAACAATGGTGATGGCACCTGGAACCTCACCATTCCAGCGGTTGACCTGCTGCCTGAAGCTACTTACCAGGTACTTGCAACACTAACGGATACTGCGGGCAACAGCGCTACCGATCCGGGTATTAATGATCTGGTGGTCGATATCACTGCACCACCGACTCCGGGGGTCACTAGTCTCACCACCAATGACACAACACCTGTTATCAGTGGTACAGCCACGACCAACCCCGGTGACATTCTCACTGTTGAGGTCAATGGCGTTACCTACACCGCCGGTGATGGCAATCTGGTCAACAATGGCGATGGCACCTGGGACCTGACGATACCAACTGTCGACGCTCTGCCTGAGGCCACCTATGATGTGACCGCCACTGTCACCGACCCTGCCGGCAATGTCGCTAGTGATCCCAGCGCACAGGAACTGCTGATCGATACCACTGCACCGGTAGCACCTGCAGTTACTTCGCAAACCACTAACACCGGTACCCCTGTAATTAGTGGTACAGCCACTGTCGGTGCAGGTGAAGTGTTAACAGTAGAAGTCAATGGCATCACTTATACGGCTGGTGACGGCAACCTGGTCGACAACGGCGACGGTACCTGGGATCTGACTATCCCTGCCATTAACGCACTGCCAGATGCGACTTACGAAGTCACGGTGACAGTCACCGATGCTGCCGGTAACAGCACCAGTGACAGCTCTACCAATGAACTGACTATCGATCTGGTGTCTCCGGTATCCCCGACAGTCACTTCACTAACCACCAATACGGGTAATCCAGTCATCAGTGGTACTGCAACCGTTGGTACCGATGAAGTGCTGACCGTTGAAGTCAATGGCGTGATCTACACGGCTGGTGATGGCAATCTCGTCGACAACGGCGATGGCACCTGGGATCTGGCAATACCTGCTATCGATACATTGACAGACAGCACCTATGCAGTGCTGGCCACCGTCACCGACCTTGCCAGTAATAGCACCAGTGATACGACCACCAACGAGCTTATCGTTGACCTGGTCGCCCCTGTGGTGCCTACGGTGCTGTCACAAGTCACGAATAACGTTACACCGATGATTAGAGGTACGGCGACTGTCGGTGCTGGTGAAACGCTCACTGTTGAAGTGAACGGTGTTACCTATACCGTAGGTGATGGCAACCTCATTGACAACGGTGATGGCACCTGGGACTTAACAATCCCTGCAACCAGCGCTTTACCTGAAACACTCTATGATGTGACAGCCTCTGTCACCGACGTGGCAGGAAATGTCTCTATAGACCCGGACACACAAGAACTGCTTATCGATACCACTGTACCGGTAGCACCTGCAGTCACGTCACAAACCACTAACACCGGTACGCCTGTGATCAGTGGCACCGCTATTGTGGGTACTGGCGAAGTACTAACAGTCGAAATCAATGGTGTTACCTACACCGCCGGTGACGGTAACCTTGTCGACAACGGCGACGGGACCTGGGATCTGACAATCCCTGCTACCGATACAATGACAGACGGCAGCTATGCAGTGACGGCGACCGTCACTGACCTTGCCGGTAACAGTACCAGTGATACGACCAACAACGAGCTTATTGTTGACTTGATCGCACCCGTTGCACCGACCGTGCTTTCACAAATCACCAACAACACGACACCTGTGATCAGCGGGACTGCCACAATCGGCACCGGCGATTCACTGACTGTTGAAGTCAACGGGGTCACCTACACCGCCGGTGATGGTAACCTCGTCGACAACGGTGACGGTACCTGGGATTTAACTGTTCCTGTTGCCAACGCACTGCCTGAGACGATCTACGATGTGACAGCCACCATTACCGATATCGCCGGCAACGCCACCGCGGATCTGTCAGTCGGTGAACTGATCATCGATATTACTCCACCGCCGGCACCGGGCGTGACTTCTCAGACCACCAACGACCAGACACCAGTGATTAGCGGTACCACCACAGTCAGCACCGGCTTTACACTCACCGTCGAAGTGAATGGCGTGATCTATACCGAAGGTGACGGCAACCTGGTAAATAACGGCGACGGCACATGGGATCTTGCTATACCACCTGCAAACACCATTGCAGAGGGTTCGTATGATGTTACAGCCACCCTCACCGACAGTGCCGGCAACATTGCACTCGACCCGGCCGGCAATGAGCTGGTTGTCGACATTACAGCACCACCAGCACCGGGCGTTACCAGCCTGGTCACCAATGACACAACTCCAGTGGTATACGGCACTGCAACCGTAAACAACACAGACACTCTGACGGTGGAAATCAACGGAGTGGTCTACACCGCAGGCGACGGTAACCTGCAGTACAACACAAATGAAACCTGGGCACTCAGTATTCCATCTGCCGACACACTCCCGGAAGACAACTACGACGTCACAGCAATCGTTATAGATACTTCTGGCAACAACAGTACAGACCCATCTGTGAACGAGTTACTGGTCGATCTTACCGCGCCGGTAACACCGGCCGCCAACCCTCAGGTTTCAACCATCAGTACGCCGGTACTCACCGGCGTGGCCACACTTAACACGGGTGAGATACTAACGGTGACAGTGAACGGTGTTACCTACACTGCCGGTGACGGTAACCTCGTCGACAATGGCGACGGCACCTGGACACTCGATATACCACCTGCACAATCGATCGCAGATGGTATCTATCCGATTCAGGTAACGGTCACTGACCCTGCAGGCAATGTCAGCTACAACAACAGCGGCCAGAACCTGACCGTCGACACCGGCCTGCCGGCGATTACCGCACAAACTACTGGCAATACACTGAGCTACCGTCCGAATTTCGGTGGAACAACTGACGAGCCCGACGGCAACATCGTCACCGTAACCGACGAAGACGGTAACGTGTTATGTACTGCAGTTGTAAGCAATGGTACCTGGGGCTGCACATCAACCATTGATCTGCCGGAAGGTGTGAACAATCTGCTCGCAACAATCACCGACGCTGCAGGCAACAGTGTCTCAGCACCGTTTATCGCTGACATTTCAAACGACTTCGATGGCGATGGTATTCCGAACTCAATAGAAGGTACTGGTGACAGAGACGGCGACGGCATTGCAGACGCTGTTGATCTCGACTCCGACAACGACGGCATTGCAGATAGCCTTGAACAACAAATTGATACCGACAACGACGGCGTACCAAACTATCTTGATCCGGATTCGGACAATGACGGAATACCGGACACCAGAGAAGTTATCGGCAATGACATTGATCGCGACTTCGTGGTCGACAACTTTATCGACCTTAACGGAGACGGATTATCCGACCCGCTGCAGCAGAATCAGCCGGAACTTCCAGACACCGACTTTGACGGTATCCCTGACTACATGGATGTCGACAGCGATCAGGACGGTGTGCCGGACATTATCGAAACCGACGGTGCCGACAGCAACGACGATGGACGTGTGGACGACTTCACTGACCTGAACAACGATGGTATCGACGACGGTATTTTCGCTTTCCCAACACAGCCGCGCGACACTGACAATGACGGCACAATAGATTATCTTGACTACGACAGTGACAATGACGGTCGCTCTGATCTGATCGAGTCCGGCGCTGAAGACAATGACAACGATAACATTGTCGACTCAATGAGAGACACTGATCGCGACGCGATTCCGGATTCTGTTGATGTATCGTTTACACTCGGTTCCGACGATGACAACGATGGCATCGACGATCGCTACGATGCTTCAATACTACTGGCAAATGATCAGGACAATGACGGCATTGCAGATGCCTGGGATCCGGATGCCGATGGAGACGGATGGGCCGACACCATCGTCAAAGAAATACAGTTCCAACGCGCACTGCCCGACGAAAACAACAACGGCGTGGCCGACATCATTGAACCTTCTTCCGGTAAAATTCTAACCGGGCTGCAGGGTCACGGTGGTTGTGTACTAAATCCGAATAGCAGAACGTCCGACCCGTTGCTGCCGACACTAGTACTCTTATCGGCAATGATGGCTGGCAGGTGCCGCCGCAGGCCGGGAGATACGCAAAGGCATTAAATATTACTGCTTCTGAAACGGCCCGTTAAATTCTACGGGCCGGAGTCGCACTTGCTGCCGTCAGGTCTGATCACAGTCATACCCTGCAAACGACCGGGCTTATGCGTCGCTGCTTCAACAACATCTCTAATCCGAATCTCGACAACCTGTTGCGGGTACTTACTTTTAATCGCAGCAAAGATCTCCGGGTCATGCTCACCGGAATCACCGATTAGGGTAAAGGTACGGTCGGGAAACCTATTCAGTAAGCGCGTAATTTGAGTATTTTTTTGATCGACTGTGGCAGAACCCTGCAGCCCGGCTAATTTCCAGAAATCTTTGTATGACTCAGACTCCGCGGGATTGGTTCTGACATTTTTCATATGCATACTTCCCGCTGGAAACCCCTTATCGGCAGACGATAAAAACGCCGACAACGGCGCATACAACTGCCACGGACTTCCAGACACATAATGAAACGCCGTATCCAGTGAAAAATAACGATACATCTCCGCCATACAGTGGGCAGCACGGTAGCCCTTAAAAAACACATTATTCAATACCGCCTTTTCACCGTGCGGTATGTTGGTGATCTTAATTGTGTCGTCTATATCTGAAATGACAGAGTGTCCGTGCCGGGCTATGAGCTGAACTCTGCCTGCGCCATAATCATCATCGCTTTCAGATTGAATCCGCAACCATCCGAAACTGCTATTCTGCGCTGACAACAACTCCTCTGCCCGCTCAGCGGACAGCAATATTGTGCCTTCAAGCAAGCCATTAAAATCGGTTGTATTGCGCCCGTCCCAGGTTACAAGCTCAAACCACTCGTCACGCGGATCATTATCAAAGCGAACGCGTACCTGACGACGCGATTTACTGTCTGCAATAAAACCGTACATGCGAGAAAGATAACGTTGCTTCTGAAGGTCAGAGAGTGAGTCTATGCCAAGGGCTTTGCGAAGCACCTTGCGACCACCACGTGCAGACAACTGCCGAACCCTGCCCGGCGGTTCACTCACCCACACTCGCAGCGGAATATGCCACACACCGGACTGCATATATCCGTAAGAACGATAAACCGTAATATTGTTTTGGGTGTGAGGGGTTTCAGCAGACACAGCGCCAATCCAGAACAGAGCCAGGCACCCGGTAAACCAGCCCGCCCACCGGCAGACGGCCTTTAGTGCCTTAGCGATAAAGGCCATTCAATCGGAACGACCGAACGCTTTGTTGTCCATATCGATCTGCCAGAGCTTGTTATGTATTTGCCAGGTGTTGAACACCAGACCGCCGGCAGTCACCAGACAAGCCAGCGGTAATAGCCAGTAAAACTGATCAGTACCATAGAAAACAATCCAGGTATTGATGGCAATAAATACTATGCGGGTTTCGGTCGGCCCAACACCGTAGTGATAAATTTCAAATTCATTGGTCGCCGAGAAGCTCAGAAAAGAATTCACCATGAAGGCGCTCATAATCACCAGCAACACCACAAACCAGAACTGCACACCATCTGGCGCAATGAGGTAACCGGCCACAACAAGACAACACAGGAATATATAGTCAAGAAAGTGGTCCATATATACCCCTAAGTTAATTAATTTTTGACTACACAGATAAGTTATAGTCAATTGACAAATGCAAGTATTTCAGGGGAAGACCTAGTGTCACAAAAGTCCATAGTTACTATTCCGCGCTTGGATATTTACAGACCGGCTAATTTTCGAAGTGTTGAAGGTGTGGGGTCATTCTCGAAAGAAACGCACCCACGATTCGCTGATAAAAGTTTCAATTTCTTCCCAGTGTTAATTAATGCTGACGGATCAATATGGGTTCATGCCACTCTATTCATATTGGGTAAGATCCAACTGCTACCCCCACACCACAAAACGCTTGACGGCATCGCTCGAGACCTACTGAATTTTGGTCGTTTCCTTGATTTGAAAGGTATTGATGTCTTGTTTTGTCCTAAACGTCAGATAAAGAGGCCAACCTATGCGTACAAGGATCATCTCAGTGTTCTAATTAATAGTGGTGAGATAGCGAAGACTACGGCAAATCGTCGATTGACTACTGTCAAAAACTTCTACAAATGGCTGAGTGAAACAGCCGAGGTAAACTTTGAATTCCCGATGTACAGAATAAAGCGTAAGTTTATCAAGTACACAAATGAAAAAGGATACGATCGAACGAAGGATGTAGAGAGCTCAGACATAAACATAAAAGTACCTAAACAAAGGGAAGACTATACCGAATATTTGCAGGATGGTGGTCGGTTGCGCCC
>CAYZVB010000292.1:0-7152 GCA_964481315.1 uncultured Granulosicoccaceae bacterium | reverse complement strand
ATTTTCAGGATCGAAAATCGGACGACCGTTTTCATCAATACCTTTTGCCCAGGTAATATTTTTTACAAAAGGTGCCGCCGAGACAAAGTCGCCGTTGGTGCGGTCAAGGACGTAGAAGAAACCATTTCGGTCGGCGGTAGCACCAGCCTTAATGGTCTTGCCGTCCTTTTCCATATCGAAGACAACAAACTCATTCACGCCGTCGTAATCCCAACCGTCGTGAGGAGTGGTTTGGAAGCCCCATTCGATTTCACCGTTTTCAGGGTTGATGGCAATTCGCGAGGAAGTCCACTTGTTGTCACCCTTACGCAGGTATGAGTTCCACGGTGCCGGGTTACCGGTGCCGAAGTAGGCAAGTTTGGTTTCCGGATCGTAGGTGCCGCCCAGCCAGGTCGCGCCACCACCGTTTTTCCACATATCACCCGGCCACGTTTCGTTTTGCGTGCCGGTCATGGTGGACTCTTCGCCGTTGAGCGTGCCCATGTGACCTTCGATGACAGGACGGGTCCAGACCAGCTCACCGGTTTCGGGGTTGCGCGCATCGACCTGCCCGACAATACCGAATTCACCACCGGAGTTACCGGTTAGCAGCAGCGGACCGTGGGCTTCAGTAGGCACAATGAGAGGTGCTGCGGTGTATGAGTAACCCGCTTCAAAGTCTGCAATTTTCTTACGCCAGACCACCTTGCCGGTTTTGGCGTCGAGTGCGACGATTTTGGCGTCGAGCGTACCGAAGAAAACCTTATCGCCCAGGATTGCAGCACCGCGGTTAACCACATCGCAGCAAGGCAAAATTCCTTCAGGCAAACGCGCGTCGTATTGCCAGAGCTCTTCACCAGTGGCAATGTCAATTGCCCACATGCGGCTGTAAGAACCGGTGACGTACATGACACCGTCTTTAATCAGTGGCTGTGATTCCTGCCCGCGCTGCTTCTCGCCGCCGAACGAGAACGACCAGACAGGAAACAGGTTTTTGATGTTGTCTTTGTTGATTGAAGCAAGCGGACTGTAGCGCTGCCCCTTGGGACCGAGACCGTATGAGACGATGTCGCCCGTGCTTGCCTGATCGCCGACGATGTCACCGATATTAACCGCGTGACCGTCTGCAAGAGCATTTGATGTGGTGCCGACAGTAACGGCAAGAGCAGCCGCGACGCCAAGCATTTTATGGTTTATTTTCAATTTATATCCCCCAGCGTGTGAGTAAACGAAACCTCGCACACGAGTCTACCTAACCTTTATTCGAATTTCATCGATTCTTTATCGTTGTTTTGTCGTCTGGCGAAAGGCTATACCCAGACGTTACTCCAGCCGGTACCGGTTTACTTCGGCTCGATCAGCGGCATCAGGTCGTCTTCCATCTGCAGGTACAGATGCACAACCGAGCGCTTGTATTCCGTTTCCACCACGTCGAGTGAAGAAAAACGCGCCGGAATAGTGCGCGACATTGCCTCATTCATGGTGTACCCCTGCGACGCTGCCTGCTCAATGGTGCCGGAAAGCCAGTCGAGGTAGTCCGACGTTTGCTGCAGGGATTCGTTGGATGTGTCGATCTTGCCGTGACCTGGCAGCAATAGCTCGCGATCCATCTGCTCAAGCTGCTGCAGAGCCAGTTGCCAGGCGTAAATGTCGGCATGCGGGGTGGTTGGTGCACGGTTTAAAAACGCCAGATCACCGGTAAACACCACACCGGTTTCATCATCGCGTATTACCAGATCGGCACTGGTGTGGCCGTTCAGGTAGGACAATGAAAATTGTCTGCCGCCAATATCTTCGGCAGCGGCCTCCAGCGCCACTGCAGGTGCCGTAGATGCAGTGCCACGCATCCAGTCGCCGACCAGCCGGTACATGTTGTCTGCAAAGCCGTCGCCTTCCGCAGCGATGTTATCTATAACGCCCTGCGAAGTTGCAACCACGCTGTTGTCGAACACCTGATTACCAAGATAATGATCGGGATGGTGATGGGTGTTGTATACACGCAGAATTGGCTTACCGGGCAGTGTTTTTTCTATTAACGCTTTCAGTGCTTCGCCGTAACGTTTTGACGGACCGGTGTCGATAACCACAACGCCATCGGGCACTTCAACAAACGCAACGTTGACTATATTGCCACCGTTTTCAAGCGTAAAGTATTCGGTTTTACCATGCACCGCCCAGGTACCACTGGCAATTTCAGTCGCGGCAAGATCATAAGCCAGCCGGTTGGCATGCACGCTGCCGCAGACAGCACAGGTACTTGCCCCTGCAAAGAGCTTAAGGAGATCACGTCTTGAAACAGATGTCATAGTGGTTGACCGGCTGGCACTTGCTATTCACTGCCACATTACAGTTGCAGGCTTTTGCATGGGTTGTTTTATAAAAACGCTGTTGCGACTAACTCTGTTAATTCGAAATCTTTGGATCTTGCTTTACGCTAGTTTTCAACTGCGGCAGGAACGGTTAATGGATATTCAAACTCATTACCTTCAGTGTCACGTGCATAAACCAGTAACTCTTCCTCGCCGTTTCCAACCAGTGGCTTTAGCGTCAGCGTCGGGTTTTCACTGACAGGCTCAAACAATTCAAGATCAGCAAGCGCCTCCCCGTCTGCAGAACGCACCTGCAGCTTGTTCATGTAAAACACCGGAATGCCCGGCGCCAGACCGGTATCCATCGGGTGGCGCAGACGCATGGCCAGCCGTGCTGAACTTGCGGTCTCGCGCTTGGTAATAGCCCGCGCCTGACCGAGTGTTTTGTACCACTGACTGTTGCTGTGCGCATTGGCCGGCGCAGTACACCCACCCCCTGCGGCGTTAACATTAACACCGTTCACATGCCATACACCGTCGCCTGTTAACACACCAACACGGATGGGAGTCGACTGCTCGACTTTAACCCGGAAGCCAACGAACGGCTGAGCCTTAAGCGGTCGCACGGTAAGAATATGAGGGATAGGATTAAGGTCGGCCAGTGCGACAATCTCGACCACATCGGACAGTTCCGTGGCATCGACAGTCACCGGCAGCTGCATTTGATCTTCGACTTCTATCGGGATATCGACAATCACACGCTGATCAATCACCACCTGCTCACCGGGAAAGAACCGCTCGGCCATGTTTTTCCACATGACTGAATTTAACGGATCTTGCGGTAATTCACGTGCATTCGCCGTTGTCACCAAACCGGATGCCAGGTTAGCCAGCAACAGGCCGGCGATCATCAGTCCGGACTTTGATTTCCCGGTCATTGTATTTCCTCTCATAACGATACCTGGTTTACATTGCCGCGGTGCTACTCGGGAGCGTAGTAGGTGACACCGTATTTTTCGGTTATTTTTGCAAGTTCACCGCTGGTCATCAGTTGTGTGGCGACATCTGCCAGCGCGTAGCCGAGGTCACGACTGTCGTGCTTCACCGCAAAGCCAACCGGCCAGTTGCGCCGGACAATGCCGGGCATCGGCGGTTTTGCGATGTACGAGTCAACTGCAGCCGCCTGCGATGCAATCCACTCGGCCTGCGCCAGAGACCCCATGGCAGCGGCGACCTCACCATTACTGTATTGATCAACCACGTCCGCAAAAGTTCTGCCACGACGGATGCTTTGCTGCAGCGCACCGCGAAACGCATTCGACAGAAAAAAGTCACCGGCGGTGTCGAGCTCAACGGCAATCGGCTGATTCATGAAGCGGGCAAAATTCTCGACCACCGGCAGCTTTTCACGGTTAACCACCAACGCCATGTGTTCGAGGAAATACGGCCCCATTAACACGGCCAGTTCGTTGCGGGTATCGACCTCGCGATCGTAGGGCGCATGCATCATGACATCGGCCACACGCCGATGGATGAGATCGCCCTTCCAGATATTAATGCGCAGATCATCGTCTATGTTTTCGTCAGCACCGCGCACCAGCATACGTAATTCGACACCAAGATCTTCAGCAAATTTTTGTGCGACCTCGACGTCAATTCCTTTTAGCTCACCGTCTTCGGTTTCCCACGAATATGGCGCGTAGTCTTTGTAAACAAAAATAGTGATGTAGCCGCTGTCGATGACATCGTCAAACGGACGGGCCTGTGCATGCGGTACAAGCAGCAACAGGCCGACAATGCACGCAACACAGGCTTTAATAGATTTTTCAGGCATGGTCTGTCTGACGTATAAAAGTGGCTACGCCTTTTAAGGCTTAGGGCGGCTTTCGATGTAAGAACGAATCGCCCACATGGCTTCCTGACTGAGCAGGTCCTGAAACGGAGGCATTTTGTAGGCACCGTTTTGGCTGTAACCCTTGCGCACACGCTCCATGTACCACTCATCGCCAAACATGTCGTCTTCGAGCAACCGCAAATCGGGGGCAATGCCGCCGGAGATTGCCTCAAGACCATGGCACCTGGCGCAATTCTGGTTGTAGCCGGAGGCGCCGATCTTTATCGCCAGTTCATATTGTTCACCGCCTGCCAGACGGTACGGGTTTTCTTCAAGGAAATCTTCACCGGTCGGCTCAAGCCCTTCCACATCTACCGCCTGAGGAGTGACATCACCATGGCCATAGCCGGTGGAAAGTACAGCAAACTGCAGCAGGCCAACGGTCACAACTGCGCCAACCACTGACACGATATGCTTTTTCGCAAGAACTGGTTTCATTGATAGCTCTGGTAAATTTTGCAAAATGGTTCTGACTTATACTAACCGACTGCGCATTAACCAACAATGAATCGCTGCGGTCTACGTTGCTAACAGCGTCTCGATTTCCTGTTTAATTGCTTCAATTTCGGCCACATCACGCTGCCGTCGCGGAACTTCAATCAGGTAATCGAGTGCAACCCGTGCCGGCGTACCGGCGTAAAACAGGATTCGATCCGACAATTCTATTGCCTCACTCAGGTTGTGGGTTACGAGCAACGCGGTACAGGTATGCGATGACCATACTGCCAACAGCAACTGCCGCAATCGCACCGCGGTTTCCTCATCCAGTGACACAAACGGCTCGTCGAGGATCAGCAACTCCGGCCTGATGGAAAACGCCCGCGCCAGACTGACCCGCCTGGCAAGCCCCAATGACAGCTCTGCCGGAAAGAACGATCGATGCGCGGTAATGCCTAGTTCTGCAAACAGTTGATCGAGTGAGCGGTGTTTCTCTGCTTCGGACAATGCCAGTCGAACATTTTGTTCAACCGTGCGCCACGGCAACAAGCGTGGCTCCTGAAATACTGCCGCCATGCTGCAGTCTGACTGCTCTGCCGGCACACCATGCAGGGTAATTGCCCCCTGATAGTTCTTTTCCAAACCTAGTATGCAGCGAAGCGTAGTGGTTTTACCGCAGCCCGAAGGCCCGACGATTGATGTGAATGAATTTTCAGCGCAACTGAACTCAATGTTTTGCAATGCCGTCAGTGCGCCACCATCGGCACTTTGAAACTGCATACTGGCAATGCTGACATCAAGCATGATTAATGCGCCATCGCCGTGAACGTTCTTCAAGTGGCTGCAACAGCACCACTTCAACCAGCAACATTATCGCCACAAACGTCAGCGTATAAGCGAGAATGGTCGCCACATCAAACAACTGAAAGTACAGATGAATCTGAAACCCTACACCGTTTGATCGTCCAAGTAGCTCTACTACCAGCACTATTTTCCAGATCAGTGATATACCTGAACGCGTTGCTGCGGCAAAGTAGGGTTGCAGTTGTGGCAGTACGACATGGCGGAATAATCTGGTCTTTGAAAAACGGAATACTTTTGCCATTTCTGCATAGTCTGCATCGAGTGCTTTGGCACCTTCACGCATGGTTACCACAACGTTGGGGATTTTGTTTAGCGCGACTGCACCAATAGCTGCTGCTTCATTGAGACCAAACCAAATGTAGCTCAATACAATAATGACCAGCGCCGGTATGTTTAAAAATAGAATAACCCACGGATCGAAAAAATGATTAAGTCTCTGGTTGCGGCCAAGTGCAATGCCAATAGCCGAACCAATAGACATTGCCAGCACAAACGCAAGTAACACCCGCAGCAGAGTAACAGAGGTATGCAACAACAGATCACCGCTTTGCCACTCGGTGAGCAGCGCATTGGCCACCTGCTGCGGTGCAGGTAGTGAGCGGCTATCGGCAATGGCTGCAGCTACAGCCCACAGTAGTAAGAGCCCTGCTATCGACACCAGCCAAACCAGCGCCCGCGAACGCGTTTGTGCCACGCCCGTTGCCCGTTACAACGTTATTGTTCTTGTAGCACCGGCCAGTAGGTACCATCGGCCATCGTTGTCGATTGTCCAACCAGTTTTGTACCACCCAGCTCAGCCAGCACGCCGTACAGCAAACCGGCATCCTTTATTTCATCGGCTACCGGACGCGCCGGTATACCTTCACGGAAGCGGTCGCGAAGTGTGGTCAGTGCAGCACCTTTGTCTTTTATTACACCTGACTCGCCCAGCCTTGCCCACTCTTCATCAGAAGCACCCAGCAGTGCTTTGGTGTCTCTTGATGCCTGTATAAACCCAGTGGCAGCATCGGGGTTTTCAGCCGCCCACTGATCGCTAAACACATAACCAATGGCCGACACCGGACCGCTGGAACCCAGTGCTGCAGCGGCATCTTCTGCACTCACCAGGCGTTTAAATCCGTCCGCCTCGAGTCGTGCGCAGTAATGCCAGTAATTGAGCATCGCATCGAGTTCGCCCTGGCGGGTTTTTTCCGCAAGCAGTGGCGGCGCGCCAAACGCAATATCGTTTTCAGCGGCGATGTCGAAGCCGTGCTCCTGTTGTGCCATGCCCTGTAACAACAACCAGCTTTTATCCAGTGGTCCACCGGCAACACCGATTTTTTTGCCTTTCAGATCCGCCAGAGACTGAACCTGCGAGTCAGACGCTACCATCACGGCGCCAACAGACGACGAATAAGGGACAAACGTAACATTCTGACCTTCCGCGCGTTGACGCGACACCCACAGCCAGTCGGCGACAATGACGTCGACCGCACCGCCCTGCAACGCCACACGCGTGGCATCACCGCTGGCGAAAGGCACAATCTCAACAGCCACCCCGTTGGCATGATCGAAACCACCATGCAACATGGATTTAAGTTCCCAGTTGACCGTTCCAAATTTCAGTACACCAACCTTCACCGGCGTCGTATCTGCGGCAGCCGGCAGCATGAGTATCGACAGTAATAC
>CAYZVB010000291.1:296-7154 GCA_964481315.1 uncultured Granulosicoccaceae bacterium | reverse complement strand
GACGGCAATTGCCTGGTCGAGCCTGACCTGGAATATCGCAAAAACAAACAGCAGAAAGATGGTCGCAAACAACAGCGGTTTGAAAAGACTGGCCAGTGTCGGGAACATCACACCAAGAAAAATCGACAGCGCCAGGAATGCCAGTTGTCGCTCAGAAGTCAATGGCTATCCAGCAACAGACGCCATCAGTCGGACTGCTTGGCCTGCTGCCAGTACTGTTCCAGCGTATCTGCCGACAGAGATTCCACCGCTGTACCATCGTTATCGGCTGCTGCTTCGAGATGACGGAAGCGGCGTTCAAACTTGGCGGTAGATTTTTTAAGTGCCTGCTCGGGGTCGAGCTTGAGATGCCTGGCCATATTGGTGACAGTAAACAACAGATCACCAAGCTCTTCTTCTATTGCCGATGTGTTGCCTTTGTTTACTGCGTCGATCAGCTCGTTAAGTTCTTCCGTGAGCTTGCCGGTCACCTGTGGTGCACCGGGCCAGTCAAACCCGACTCTGGCCGCACGCTTTTGTATTTTTTCGGCACGGGTAAGCGCAGGCAAAGCAACCGCAACGCCATCCAGCGCTGAAACATCAGACTGCGATGCTTTGTCTGCACGTTCGTCAGCCTTAATCGCTTCCCAGTTGGCTTTTTGTTCCTGCTCGTCTTTGAAGTGGGTGTCGCCAAATACATGCGGGTGCCGGCGGATCATTTTTTCAGTGATGGCCGCTGCAACGTCGTCGAAATCAAACAGCTCGAGCTCGCGAGCTATTTGCGCATGAAACACCACCTGTAACAGCAGATCGCCAAGCTCGTCGCAAAGCGCCGCGTTATCTTCACGTTCGATAGCGTCCGCTACTTCGTAGGCTTCTTCAATGGTGTACGGCGCGATAGTACTAAATGACTGCCTGATATCCCACGGACACCCGGTCTGCGGATCCCGCAGACGCTCCATTACTTCGAGCAATGCCTGCAACTTGCTCATTCAATAGTCCTGCCAGGTCGGTCTGCCGGTTATCTCTGAGCAAACCGGTACTAAGTCGATAACAGTTAGAACTGCAGTCTGATACCGAAGTGTACGTTGTCGTCAAGTTCCCAGTTGAAATTGCGATCGTCTTCTATTTCAAGCAACCGGTAACCGATGAAAGCTTTTGCCTGCGGCACAATCTCTATCGATAAACGGGTGTTAATTTCGATGACCGATTCAGTATCACCAAATGTAGTGATACCCGGAGTGAAGAACCCTTCAACATTCAGATCAATCGGGTTATAGCCAAACGGATACTGGATATTGATAGATCCGCCGATGGCAAGCGCGCCGACATCAATACCCGGATCACTGATTTCACCGGCATAACCTTTTACACCGAAAGCCAGCTGATAAGGCACTCGCGTGTTGGTCTGAGTACCGACCGCCACCATTTTAATATGGCCGACGACATCGTCGAGGTCGTTGTACAACAAACCGACAGCTGCAAGACCGCCACGCTCGATGACGGCTCTCATGGGGCCGAACAATTCTATGTTTGCAGACTCGTTGCTCAGCGACAGATCAGTGCCGGAGGCTTTTACCGTATTGCAGCAGAAAGCGGCAACGAAAGCGACGACTGGAAGTAGTTTGCGCATGGTTGTTCCGTTCAGTGGGATAATATGTAAATGCACCCACAAGTGTGCGTGTTGTTTAGCGGATGCCGGCGCGTACTGCGAGCCGCGTCGACACACGAAATCGTACCGGACCAGCCGGTAAACTGAAACTGCCAGATGACTGATTCACAATACAATTCGGTAAACGACTTACGCCTCCAGCAGTTATTGCAATGGGTGCAGCAGCTTCCAGTCGACTACAACAAGGTCAGCACACTGTCGACAGATGCAGGCACCAGAAGGTATTTTCGACTGCACAGCAGCCATTCCACTGTGCTTACCGTCGATGCCGCCCCCGAGTTTGAAGACACAAGAGCTTTCATAGAGATTGCAAAACGCATTGACGCAAGCGGTGTCCGGGTACCACAGATTTATCATTACAACCTGGAAAAAGGATTTCTGTTGATTGAGGATTTTGGCGACATCCACGTACAGCAGCAAAGCTCACATGATGCCGCAACCCGTGAGGCGCTGTACCGGCAGGCGATGGACGATCTCGTCACCCTGCAACAAACCGCAGACACCACCGGCCTGCCCTGTTTTGATGCTGCGTTTATTCGACACGAGCTAGTAATTTTTGAAGACTGGTTTCTCCAAAAACACTTGCAGCTTAATCTGACTGCAGAGTTACGCCGGCAACTCGATCGACTGTTTGAACTTATTATTGAAAGCTGCAGCGCACAGCCACAGGCATTTATGCATCGTGACTATCACTGCAGAAACCTGATGGTGGTCAACAATCAAAAACTTGCTTTGATCGACTTTCAGGGCGCCATGCTTGGCCCGGTGACCTACGACCCGGGCTCACTGCTAAAAGATGCCTATATCAATATCGAAAGCAGCTTGCAGACTACTTTGTGCAACACACATCGGCAGTCACTTGCCGGCCATACCGATGAAGGTCAGTACCGGCGCTGGTATGACGTTACCGCCATGCAGAGACACCTTAAGATTCTGGGGATATTCTGCCGGTTAAACTATCGCGACAATAAACCAAACTACATGCAACACCTGCCAACCGTGAGCCGCCATATTCTTCATACAGCGGGTATTCACGACAACCTGACGCCGTTCCGTCCGCTACTCAATCAACTTCTGGCAGATTTGCTGTGAAAGCAATGATACTGGCGGCAGGTCGCGGCGAGCGCATGCGTCCACTCACCGATAGCACCGCCAAGCCGTTACTAACAGCCAATGGCACGCGTTTAATCGAGTTTCACCTGCACAAACTCCGTACGACCGGCATTACCGATATTGTTATTAACACCAGCTGGTACGGCAGTCAGGTATCACAATGCCTTGGCGACGGCAGTGCCTACGGCCTGTCTATTTCATACAGCCATGAACCCGAAGCACTGGAGACCGCCGGTGGCATTGCCAACGCCCTGCCGCTGCTCGGTAATAAACAATTTTTACTGATTGCCGCCGATGTCTGGTGTGATGTCGATTTCAACACCATCGAACCACCGGCACCCAATACACTGGCCAGGCTGCTACTGGTAGATAACCCGCCGCACCACCGCCGTGGTGACTTCAGTCTGCACTGTCAGCAGGTAGTCAAAGCCTGCGGCCAAAGCACCTACACCTACAGTGGAATCGGCTGGTTCGATCCTGCGCTTTTTACCACCGCACGCGGCCTCACTATGCCGCTGCGCGATGTGCTGTTTCCCGCCATAGAAAAGCAGCAGGTTTGCGGTCAGTACCACACCGGTCACTGGATGGACATTGGCACACCGGAACGACTCGCAGCACTCGACAGCTACCTTAAATCAACAACCGGCAGCTGACGGTCAGATCAGTCGCTACGCAAATTCCACTTCATGCTCAAGCAGCGTGTCTTCATCAAACAGAAAACGACCGTCAACCGATTCACCGTTTAACACGCGCGGCAGCCAGATAATGTCGTCCGCCCACATTTCGTGATATGGAATATCGTCTTTGCTGAACCACAACGGCAGCGCTTCATCGGTTTCGGTTGGTGTGCCGGTAAACTGCGAGGCAACAAAGATATGAACATGCACGGAGTATCCGTCAATGAACTGAAAGCGCACTTCACCATGGTGCTTAGGGTCGAGTGTGGTGATGACCAGCTCTTCCTGTATTTCACGTATTGCGCATTGCTGCGGCGTTTCACCCGCATCAAGCTTGCCGCCCGGACCATTGATTTTGCCGGCACCAAGGCCGCGTTTTTTTCTGATCAGGAGCACCTGTTCACCCTGCACAATAAAAAGCAGGGTGGCGACATCAACCGGACGCCACTGATCAGCCATTTGCTGCAAACTATATTTGCCGGAGTTCTGATTCACAGAGAATATCGACCAGGGTTGCAATTGCGATTACTCTATCCTCTCGACGGTCATCCGTCACCCAACTTTTAAACCGTTGTCGCTGGTAAACTGGCGGACAACAGCACACTCCATTCGAATCAACTCTGGTAACAGCATGTCAAACAATCCGGTGACAGAATTTCTACAGCGCAGACGCTCGGTTGTCGCAAAAAAAATGCTTCCAGCCGCACCCGCCAGAGAACATCTCGAGGCCATTCTCGCCTGCGCCATTCGCGTGCCGGATCATTCCAATGTACAACCGTGGAATATTGTGGTTATCGATGGTGACGCGCGCCGCAAATTTGATGAAGAAGTGATTCTGCCGGCGGCACAGAAACGCGCTGAAGAATTAAATGATTCACCTGGTGAAGCGATTCTGCAGGCCGAAAGAACCCGTATGCAACGCAGCGGTACTGTTATCGCCGTTTTGTTCAAACCGGTGCTGCCACATAAAATTCCACTATGGGAACAACAGCTCTCATGCGGTGCCGTATGCAGTCATATCTTGATTGCAGCGCAGTCTTACGGCTACGCTGCACAGTGGCTTACTGAGTGGCCTGCCTACCGGCACGAAGTAATCGAAGCACTCGGCGCCGATCCCGACAGCGATCAGGTCGCCGGGTTTATTCATATTGGTGCCATGCAGCAACCACCAACAGAGCGAAAACGCCCGCGGCCTGAAGATATCATCAGCTACTGGCAATAAAAGTAGTAGCCAGCGGTCGCGTGCTGCCTCTTCCGGCTAGTTATATTCGCTTCTTTTGACCGCATAAAACAACCCACCCAGCAGCGTAAGCGAGATCAGCATAAAACAAAACGCCCAGCGGGAGGTTTGTTCATCAGTAACCAAAGCCAGTGCGGCGGCCAGCATTGATCCGCCGATATAACTAAAGAACCCAAACATCGAAGACGCCATACCGGCGCGGTTACCGTGAGGCTCAAGTATCAGACTAACCAGATTTGAAAAAATTAACAGATACGATGTATTAAACATGAACATCAGTACCGTGAAGGAAACAATAGTCAGTGCATCGGCTATTGCCGCCACCCAGATCACTATTGAAGTGGCAGCCACCACAACAGCCGCATACATGGCGACACGCGCTGCGGTAATAACGCTCAGCAACCGGTGATTGATTAGCTGACCGAGAACAATGCCAACTGACGTACAGGCAAACATCACTGAAAACCTGCCTTCGCTGGCACCAAGATTCGCATAGATCACCGGCGCGTGCGCGAGAAACGTCAGAATAATACTGGTGGCAACACACGAAAGAATGATAAAAGTTCTCGACTCACGGTGCCTGATAACCGCCGACGCATCCAGCCAGATCGATGAGAAATTTTGTGCACGCCGTGCTTCCGGTGGCAGCGTTTCGCGTTGATACCAGGTTGATACCAGCATGATCAGCGACAGACCGATCAGCAACAGAAACACCGCGCGCCAACCTGCGGTCACATACAACAGATACCCAAGCAGCGGAGCGAGCAGCGGTCCCATGGCAAAAAACATACTGGCCACCGCCATGGTTTGCGCCAGTTGTGCACCGCTGTACCTGTCTCTAATCATGGCGCGACAGATCACCGGTGCACAGGCCGCACCGAAGCCCTGCAAAAAACGCCCGGTCAACAGCACTTCTATATTCGGCGCCAGCGCACAAACGGCAGCACCCAACGTATAGATAGCAAGACCGATAAAAATACCGGGGCGTCTGCCAATACGATCGGACAACACGCCAAACACCGGATTAGCCAGGCCAAGCGCCAGCATGTACACCGGAATGGTTAGTTGAACAGACTGCAGAGGCGTATTTAACCCCTGTCCGATGGACAGCATCGACGGCAGCATGATGTCTATCGAGAACGCTGATATGCTGAGCATCAAGCCGCAATAGAGCGCAAACCAGCTAAACCGTGATGTCATGTGTCAGCCACTTCTGACGAGGTGCAGGCGGTTTTTAAATCAGGCACTTGTACCGGACGCAACTTTGCCGCTAAGTTAATAACTTCGCTCATCCATTGTGTTGAAAGGCAAACTTCATACGCAGGGTAATTGCTCGCAATCGGGTGAGTTAACGGTGACGGTACCCAATGCTGCGTTCCGTGTGCATCCGGTGGATTTAGGCTAACACAGTATTTAACCGTGTCGGGACGATTTGATGCAGTACCATCGACGGCCTGTCGCAAATAAGTAGCAGCCTGCCAGAAGTCCAGTACGCAAACGGTGTTGACTGAAGATCAAAAAACACCCGTAAAAGCCGTTTCCAAAACAGAATGTACAACGCGGCACGAATACCGCAACCCGAATAACACCGCCAGCCCTGCCCATCCAACAGTACACAACAATATCCGAATGCAAAGTCAGAATAAAAACCCCTGGAAGCTCGTTTCAAGTCAACCGATTTACGAAAATCAGTGGATCCGTGTGCGAGAGGACCAGGTCATTAATCCCGCCGGTGGCAACGGTATCTATGGAGTTGTGCATTTTCGCAGCACAGCCGTTGGCGTAATCCCGTTAGACCATGAACTAAACACCTGGATTGTCGGCCAGTATCGCTACCCGCTGGAAACCTACTCGTGGGAAATTCCGATGGGTGGCGCAAGCTTTAAAGACGGACCGCTTGAGGGCGGCAAAAGAGAGCTTCAGGAAGAGACCGGCCTGACCGCCGACCACTGGCACGAGCTAATGACAATCCACACCTCCAACTCAGTCACTGATGAATGCGGCTATGTCTTTGTAGCGACCGGCCTCACACAGGGTGAGTGGGCACCTGAAGACACAGAAGATCTGGTGGTAAAGAAAATCCCGTTTAGCACCGCCTTCGAGATGACGCTGGACAACAGAATCACCGATGCTATCTCGGTTGCGGGTATACTGCGGCTACAGGTGGCGCTTGCCAA
>CAYZVB010000291.1:0-286 GCA_964481315.1 uncultured Granulosicoccaceae bacterium | reverse complement strand
CGGCGAGATTACACCGTAAACCCAACTTAACGCCGTCGCAGCAGCAGGTAGCATGAAGAAGATCATAATCGATACTGATCCGGGAATAGACGATGCCTTCGCCCTTTGCTATGCATTTGCCCACCCGCAGTTAGATGTTATCGCACTGACCACAATCTTCGGCAACGTTGATGTCGAGCTCGCCACCACCAACGCGCTCAAGCTGTGCGAACTAAACAACGTCAGCGCACCTGTTGCGATGGGTGCCGCCAAGCCGCTTACCATTGCTCCTAACCCGCACTCAACG
>CAYZVB010000290.1:6634-7157 GCA_964481315.1 uncultured Granulosicoccaceae bacterium | reverse complement strand
TCAATGATAGCGTCACTTATGTAGAAGGTGCCTCTCCGGTAATTCTTGATGCCGACATTCAGGTTTATGACGATGAACTTTCCGCACTGGACAACTTTGCCGGGGCAAGTCTTATCATCCAGCGCACGGACGGCATTAATGCTGACGACAATTTTGGATTTCAGACCGGCAACGGGATTGGAATTGCTATTGACGGAGGTCTGAATTGGTCGCTGACGAAAAACGGTTCCGATATCGTCGATTGGGACAGAGACACGCCGGGGCGAATAAAATTTGACTTCACCGACAGCAACGGCGAGATACCCACACAGGCCGATGTGAATAACATTCTGCGGCAGATAACCTACAGCAACTCAAGCGAAACACCGCCTGCATCAGTACAGCTGGAATGGCTATTCGACGATGGCAACATCACCACTCAGGGCAGTGGCGGTGCCCTGCAGGCCGTTGGCAGTAAAATAGTTAACATACAAAACGCCAGTGATCTTGCGATTACTGCGCCGGTAATCGAAATCACTGCAGA
>CAYZVB010000290.1:4553-6624 GCA_964481315.1 uncultured Granulosicoccaceae bacterium | reverse complement strand
TCAGGTGCAAACGAGGTACAAGTACATGATGGAATAAGCGCAGTCGATTCCCTGCTGCGTGTTTCGCTGTCGGTTGCCAATGGCACACTGACACTGGCCAGCACTACCGGAATAACATTTATTGAGGGCGGCGATGGCACATCTGCAATGGTCATCGATGGGCTTGAAAGCGACCTCAACACTGCACTAGGCAATCTTGAATTTTCACCCAACGAAAATTATAACGGCCCGGACCTTCTAACCATAACCAATGCAGTAGCAGCCAACCTTGAGGGACACTACACGTTTGATGGAAACAACGTGGATGACACCAGTGCCGGTACTGCTTACGACGGTGCGACAACTGGCAATGCTGCGATAGTTAACGACGCTGAACGCGGTGATTTTGTTCTCGCCCTTGATGGCGACGGCGACTCCGTGGTTATTAACAGCACCTTCGGACAGCCTGCCAATGTCACTCTGGCAGGTTGGGTGAATCTCACGGCAATCGACACTAACGGCGCCAGCCTGATTTCCATCGGCGACAGTGTGGCAATTCGAGCGCACGACAGTATTGATGGTGCTGCTATCGGTTACTTTTACGACGGCACCGGCGACTGGAAGGAATTGAATACCGGCGTCACGTTAACCGGTACCGGCTGGCGCCATATCGCCTATACGGTAGACACAACAAACAACATCCAGCGGATGTATATAGATGGTGCTCTCGTTGCGGAAGGTAGCGAAACCGCCGGTATTGGATACAATCTGGGCACTACCACGGTTATTGGTGCGCATCCTGGAAACAGTAACTACGACCTGACAGGAAATGTCGATGACGTACGTGTCTACTCTCGTGTGTTGTCAGCTGATGAAATAGCAGCACTGGCAACTGACAATACGGAAGTGACTGATACTGTTGCGATTACAGTAACATCCGTTAACGATTCGCCAATCGTGATAGCCAACACCGGCGTCACAACTGTAATCGGCGGGACCGTCACAATCTCGGGATCAAACCTCAATGAAGGTGACCCGGACGATGACGGAACAGAACTGACCTACACTGTAACCGCCACTACAAACGGACAGGTCGAACTTACCACCGCGCCGGGTGTCGCAGCAGTGTCGTTTACACAAGCCGAAATCAATGCCGGCCTGGTAGTATTTGTTCACGACGGTTTGACCGGGTTAAACGGCAGTTTTAGTTTTGATCTTCAGGACGGCGGCGAAGACAGCGCGACAGCCGCGAGCGACACCTTCTACATCACCATTGCAGGTGCGACTTCAGATGCCTATACCACCGATGAAGCAACCAACCTCGTTGAAGGGACCGCAACCGGTTTACTCGCCAACGACGGTCAGGGTGGAGGTAGTCTGGGTGGCAACACCGTAGTCGGCTTTGATGCCATCACAGATTCAGACGGTAATGCTGTCTGGTCGAGTAATATCGGTTCTATCGATTTATCCTTATCGGGTGCCACCTACACCACCACACCGGATAACGCGATTCCAGGAATAGACGCGGCATTTGATTTTACCGGTGTAGGGAGTGGTGCAACCGCTGCCCCGTTACATTCTTTTCCTGAAATCGACGGAACCAGTGCAGCGACTATCGAGTCATGGATCTATATTGATTCACTTTCCGGTAACAACATGATTTTTGACACCGGTGATACCGGCAACACAGGAATTTCCCTGCTGACCTCCGGTAGTAACCTGGTGTTTGCTGCAGCGCAAAGCGGATCGATAGTTACCGATTCAGTACCGGCACCATCGGCGGGCGCATGGCATCATATTGCGGTGACCATGAAGATGAACGGCTCACAAAAAGTCACTCTGTTTGTCGACGGTGTACAGCAGTCAACGCTTTTCCTTCCACTGACAAACTGGGCACCCGGAGCGTTTGGTCTGGGTACCACAAACGGGACCACTGTCGGTGGTTATAGTGGTGACCTGAGCGGACAAATTGCGCATTTCCGGGTACACGACGAAACACTGAGCAACGCGACTATCTCTTACCACGCGGCGAACCCTGGGTTAGGCTCAGCTGAACCATTCATTGCGAGCTACGATCAAAGTGGCCTGTTGG
>CAYZVB010000290.1:0-4543 GCA_964481315.1 uncultured Granulosicoccaceae bacterium | reverse complement strand
ACTACTCTCCAAATGGACAATTTGAGTACCTAAACGCAGGCCAATTCGCGACAGATAGCTTTACCTATACCTATGACGACGGTCTTGGTAACCAGGAAACGGTCGCTGTCAACATCGCGGTTAACGGTATCAATGATGCGCCGGCACTGGCAACCATTGAGGGTGCTCCGGCAGCGTATACAGAGAATAACCCCGGCGTGATTGTCACCGGCAATTTGTCATTGACGGATATAGACGATACCAACATCGATTCAGCAACAGTCAGTATCTCTGGTAACTTTACTACCGGTGAAGATGTATTGAGTTTTACTGATCAAAACGGCATTAGCGGTGTTTATAACGCCGGCACCGGGGTGTTGAGCCTAGCCGGCAGTGCAACTATAGCGGATTACCAGACTGCACTTCGAACAATCACCTACAGCAACTCCAGCGACAACCCGTCCACATTGGCTCGCACGGTGAGCTTTACGATTAACGATGGCGACCTCGACAGTAATACGCTGTCACGCGCTATCACCGTTGCGGCAGAAAACGACGCGCCGGAAATAACTGCTGTGGAAACCGCAGATGCATCGTTCACAGAGGATTCAACGCCTGTCAGTATCACGGACACACTATTACTGACCGATCCGGATGACAGTGCAATAGAGACGGCCACTGTTGCCATCACCGGGAATTTTGTTTCCGGTGGACAGGATATGCTTAATTTTCTCGACCAATCCGGAATCTCCGGCACTTATAGTGTTGCCACCGGAATACTGACCCTGACCGGTCCGGCTTCAGTTGCCGACTTCCAGTCTGCGATACGGTCTATTACGTACGAAAACACCTCAGATGACCCGTCTACGGCAAAACGAACCGTTAGCATTACAGTAAACGACGGTGACACAGACAGCACAACAGTTACCCGCGACATTGCGGTTCTGCCGCAAAACGACGCTCCGGTCTTGTCAACGATAGAAGGGTTGCCGGCGAGTTACAATGAAAATTCGCCACCAGTCATTGTTACCGGCAATATTTCAGTTGGTGATCTGGACGACACCAATATCGAATCGGCCACTGTCGCCATTTCCGGTAATTTCGAAACAACGGAAGACGTTTTAAATTTTACTGATCAAAACGGCATTACCGGCAGCTATGACAACGTATCGGGCGTGCTGTCCCTGACCGGACCGGCTACCCTTGCCAATTATCAGAGTGCGCTTCAGTCAGTTACCTACAATAATACCAGTGAAAATCCATCGGCGCTGCCGAGAACAGTCAGCTTTACCGTCAATGACGGTGACACAGACAGCAACACACTGTCACGGGATATCTTAGTAAACCCGCAAAACGACCCGCCTGTACTAAACCTGAGCGGAACAGTTAGCTACCTTGAAGGGTCAGCCCCGACTCAACTGGCACCGACTGCCACAATCAGCGACAGTGACTCGGGGGATTTCAACGGCGCAGTGATGACGGTATCGCTCACAACCGGTGTCGAGACACTTGACCGTCTGGGTATAAACTCTACCGGCAGTGGACCGGGTCAGGTGGGTGCCGGCGCAAGCACTGTGCACTATGAAGGAGTGCAGATAGGAACGCACAGTGGTGGCGAAGGCAACGACCCACTGGTATTCACATTTAACGCATCTGCAACAGCACAGGCCGTTGAGGCAGTCCTGCGGCAGGTTACGTTTGATCATTTATCGCAAAATCCGCAGTTAACGCGAACCTTCGAAGTATCTATAACAGACGGTGACGGTGGCGACGACATAGAATCCGAATCCGTTTCAATTACCCGCATCAACGATGCACCGTTACTCAACAGCCTGGCGGGCGAAAGCGTATTTGCATTTAACGACGGTGCAGCAATCTCGCTCGACCAGGGAGTTGTCGCGACGATTACTGATCCGGACACCGCAGCCGACTTCGCGGGTGGCAGTCTTAGCATTACCGGAAACAACTTTGTCGCCAATGACCTGCTCGGTATCGACACGGGCAGTACGATGTCGCTTTCAGCCGGTATGACCAATGGTTCGGTGGTACGGGTTAGTGGTGTCAACATTGGCACACTGGCAGGGGTTTCTGACAGCAGCATCACCGTAAACTTCGGTGGCAACGCGACCGTGTCGCGAATCGATACGCTTCTGCAATCACTGACATTCGAAAGCACCAGCACCACGCTTGGGCTCCGATCGGTGGACTATGAACTTGTCGATGGTGATGGAACCGCCAATGGAGGTAAAGACACAGGACAAGCTCTGGTTAATGTATTTGTCGGTCAGGCTGGTGGTGGTTCTATCACCACTGACGAAGACACCACATTTACATTTGACGTAGACGACTTTACTTTTACCGGTTTTCCTGTGGGGTCTGTTCAAACAATCACCATCACTTCTGTGCCTGCAAACGGTGAACTCAGACTTGCAGGCGCTTTGGTAAACAACGGTGATGTGATCAACGCTGGTGATATCGCCGCCGGTGATCTGACATATGTACCACCTGCCGATCAGAACGGCGTGCCGTATTCTGTATTTGATTTTTACATCAACAACGGTAAAAACAACTTCACCATCCTGCCGGGTGACCCCAGCAGCTACACCTTCAACGGCGGTTCGTGGCCCGATGCTGACGCGATTATCGCCAACAATACTCACTTTGGACCGACCGGCACGGTGCCAACCACCATTTCTGTTGCGGCGCAGGACGACACCATTGATGCGGCCTATCTTTCGCAGGGTAATCTGCTTATCGACGGATACGTCCACAAAGGCTCGATTACTCCTGCAGAATTTACCGCGATAAATACCTGGGTTAACTCAGGTGGCATATTGGTCGCGACCAGTGATCACACACTTTACGACCCGCTTACAAGCGCATACGGCCTGGTGACGATTGACGATGGAAGTACTTCCTGGACAGTCGAAAACACCACTCACCCGATCATGAACGGTCAGTTCGGCTTAGTCGGAGCCCTCGGCACCAGCATTACCGCAGCGGAAACTATTGCGCAATTTGACCCGAACAGCCTCGATGCGTCAGACCTTGTTCTGGCAAGAGACAGTGTCACCGCCAACCCCACCATAGTTCTCAGGTCTGTCGGCGCCGGCCATGTGCTGATGGTGAGCGATGAAGGCATCTTCAGAGGCGGTATGACAGGTGGCGGTTCAATCAACACTCCCAATGATCGACTGGTAGCCAATATCATTGCGTGGAGCATAGATTTACAGCCGCCACTTAACATCAATACCACTAACATTAATGTTACTCCGGTTAACGATGCTCCGGTCCTTAGCAGCATCGAAACGCCGGTGCTGACATATACTGAAAATGACGGCCAGGCGCTAATCAGTAACTCTATTACAGTCGCTGATATCGACGACACACTCATCGAGACAGCTACTGTTGCAATTACCAGCAACTTTTCCACCGGAGAAGATTT
The DNA here is from genome assembly GCA_964481315.1 of uncultured Granulosicoccaceae bacterium. Taxonomy (GTDB): domain Bacteria; phylum Pseudomonadota; class Gammaproteobacteria; order Granulosicoccales; family Granulosicoccaceae. The sequence goes on along the minus strand of CAYZVB010000290.1, from coordinate 1,119 downwards.
TCTCGGCTTCACCGATCAGTCCGGCATTAGCGGAAATTACAACGCCGCCACCGGTGTGCTCACACTAACCGGCAGCGCAACACTGGCTGACTACGAAGCAGCATTGCGTACTGTTACCTACGAGAACACTTCCGATGATCCGGACACCATGACCCGGACAATCAGCTTTGAAGTTAACGATGGTGACGACTCAAGCAACCTGCAGACACGCGATATTTCTGTGGTCGCTGAAAACGATGCGCCGGTGCTGGCAACTATTGAAACTACAGCGGCCGCCTACACAGAAAACAGCCCGGCGATAACCATTAGCGGAAATATCTCAGCAACTGATGCTGACGACACATTGCTTGAATCTGCAAGGGTTAGCATTACAGGCAACTTTGCGACAGGCGAAGATATACTCGCTTTTACCGACCAACTGGGTATCAGTGGCGTTTATGACAGCGGTACCGGCATATTGACCCTTACCGGAAGCTCTTCGGTCGCCAATTACCAGACAGCCTTGCGTGCAGTTACCTATTTCAATAGCAGCGACAATCCCTCTGCGCTGACCCGCACGGTGAGTTTTCAGGTTCATGACGGTGACACACCAGGCAACACAGTTACCAGGGACATCACGTTTTCCTCTCAAAACGACGCGCCGGTACTCTCGGCAATAGAGGGAACTGCAACGGCGTATACCGAAAACGCTCCGGCAATTGCAATTACCGACACAATCGCAACTGCTGATCCTGATGACACGAATATCGAGTCGGCCAGTGTTTTTATCAGTACAAACTTTGCCGCTGGCGAAGACGTGCTAAATTTCACCAGTCAGGCGGGAATTACCGGAGCCTATGACGCACTTACCGGTGTCCTGTCACTCAGCGGACCGGCAACGCTGGCTGACTACCAGACTGCGTTGCGTTCGATTACCTATGAAAACTCAGGCGACAATCCATCTGATCTGACACGAACTGTCAGCTTTGTGATCAATGATGGAGATATCAACAGCAATACCATCAATCGCAACATCCAATTTACCGCCATAAACGATGCACCTTCACTTGCAACCATAGAAGGGTTGCCGGTTTCCTATACTGAAAATGATCTGCCAGTTGCTGTTACCGGCAATTTGTC
>CAYZVB010000289.1:0-7179 GCA_964481315.1 uncultured Granulosicoccaceae bacterium | reverse complement strand
GCTATTCGGGAGCAGGTCGATGTACCGGTGATGGCGGTCGGGTTAATCACCGAAGCGCAGCAGGCTGAGACAATAGTATCCGACGGCACCGCTGATATGGTGGCGCTGGCCAGAGCATTTTTATACAACCCGCGCTGGGTCTGGCACGCGGCGGCAGAGCTGCAGGGCACGGTCACGGCACCCAGCCAGTACTGGCGCTGTGCACCACAATCGGCCGGCCGGGTATTTGGTGATACGCGCCTCGGGATGCGGTAACTGCACCGTACTATTCTGACTCTGTGCACATAAAACCACGCCCGGCAGTCGTGCTGTGCTTTAAAAACCCGCACCCGCCCCAACATCCGGTCAATGGATAAAGACTTCTCGCTGCAGGAATGTATATTTCTGTCCGGCTTTTTTGTGCTCTTGCTTTGGACTATCAAGCTCGGTGAGTCTGTGCTGGGCGTCAGCCTTTCACATCTCGGCGTGTTCCCTCAGCAGGCAAGTGGATTGTTTGGCATTGTTGCCGCCCCGCTAATCCACGGTTCGTGGCAACACATGATTAGCAATAGCCTGCCAATCGTGGTACTTGGCAGCATGTTGCTGTACGGCTACCCGAAGTCACGCTGGTGGGTAATGGCGATTGTATGGATAGCCTCCGGCATCGGGGTCTGGCTGTTTGCCCGGTCGAGCTATCACATTGGTGCCAGCGGGCTAACGCACGGCATGTTTTTCTTTTTGTTTACAGCAGGTATCTTACGCCGCGACAAACGCTCAAGTGTGCTGCTGATGGTGGCGTTCTTTATGTACGGCACCATGATCTGGACTATCTTCCCGCAGGAGCCGGGTATCTCGTTTGAATATCACTTTTTCGGTGCTGTCAGTGGCGTGGTGTGCGCTATATTGCTAAGCCACCGTGACCCCAAACCACACGTAAAAACCTACGACTGGGAAGAAGAATCAGAAGACGACAAGCCCGACGAATACGATCTGCTGATCGGGGATCAGTGGAAGCTCGATCCGAAACCGGCTGAACCCGCAGCCGGTGTTTACATTCCTGCCAATCGTAGCAAGGAAAATCTGTAACGCTTTCTTAGGTGTCTGTTAGACCTTCAGCACACCCATCTGATCTTCAAGTAGCTGCATAACTTTCATCGCTGCCAGGCCCTGAGCAAAGCTTGAGTTAGGCTCACGACCTTCCTGAATAGCAGCAATAAATTCACGGTCTATCAGTTCAATGCCGTTGTTGGAAACCGCAACGTTGGAAAGGTCGACAGGTTTTTCGTAGCCATCGAACAGATCATCGTAACGTGCGACATAAGTGCCGGTATCACCAATGTAGCGGAAGAAAGACCCGAACGGCCCGTCGTTGTTAAATGAAAGCGACAACGTACACAGCTTGCCGGTAGGCGTTTTAAGCCCGATAGTCATATCCATTGCAATGCCCAGCTCCGGATGCGCCGGCCCCTGCAGTCCAACCACCTCACTGGGGATTTCACCGGTCTGATATAGAAAAAGATCAATGGTATGGCAGGCGTGGTGCCACAGCAGATGATCAGTCCAGCTGCGTGGTTCGCCTTTGGCATTGGTATTGGTGCGGCGAAAGAAATACGTTTGTGCGTCCATTTGCTGAATATTGAACTCACCGGCGTCTATTTTGTTTTTAACCCACTGGTGCGAAGGATTAAACCGCCGCACATGCCCCACCATACCAACCACACCGGTCTGCTTTTGCACGGCGTCCATCTTTTCGGCATCGGCCAAACTGTCTGCCATCGGAATTTCTGCAAAGGTATGTTTACCTGCCTGCATGGCCTGCACCGATTGATCGCAGTGCAGTTGTGTGGGTGTTGATAAAATCACCGCATCGACATCCTGACTTAAAAAGTCTTCAAAATCACTGCAGGCTTTGGGTAAGTTTTTGTCAGCTGCCAGTGCAGTGATTTTGTCTTTATTCGGGCCGAATACTGCGGTTACCTGCGCTTCACTAATATTCGCAAGTGCTTCCAGGTGTTTTAAGCCAAACGCGCCGTATGCGCCTGCTACGCCAATCTTGATCATGCTATCTGTTCTCCAAAATCATGTGTCCAACAGCGGTGTTTGAAGCAGGCACATGATAAAACCTGTGTATTTCTTCAACGTTTTCATTCAGTGCACCACGCATGACATACCACATCACAAGCTCAATGCCTTCAGAGCCTGCTTCACGTAAATATTCGATATGTTCGATCATGCAGCCTTTATCAGGTTCGTTCACCAGCAGATTCATGAAGCGATCGTCCCATGCCGAATTAATCAAACCGGCTCTTTCGTGCTGTAGCTGATGGCTCATGCCTCCGGTGCCAAACACACAGACTTTAAGATCTTCAGAGAAGCTGTCGATGGCTTTGCGAATAGACTTACCCAGCGCATAACAACGGCTGCCCAGTGGTGCAGGGTACTGCACAACGTTTACTGCCAGCGGTACCACCGGGCACGGCCATTCATCCGGCTGACCAAACATCATGGTTAGAGGAACGGTTAGCCCGTGGTCGACTTCCATCTCGTTCATAATGGTAATATCAAACGCATCGAGCACCAGTGACTGGGCAATATGTGCCGAAAGCGCCTGATGACCTTTTACCACCGGTACCGGCCGTGGCCCCCAGCCTTCATCGGCCGGTGCATATTCGGCAGCACAGCCAAGTGCAAACGTGGGAATAATACGTGCGTCAAATGCAGTGCAGTGATCGTTGTACACCAGAAATATCACATCCGGTTTTTCTTCAGCCATCCACTGTTTAGAAAACTCAAAGCCTTTGAAAATAGGGCCGTAGTAATCGTCGGTGGTAATGCCGGTATCAGAAGCAACACCAAGCGCCGGTACGTGTGAACAAGCCACACCAGAGGAAACGAATGCCATTTACTTATCCTGCCATTCAGAAGTGAAGCGGTTACCCTCGATTGATCGGCCCCCGTCTACCATCATTTTGCGATACTTCGTCGAACCCATACCGGTCATCAGACCTGCCAGTTCCTGAAAGTTAATACCGTGGAACGCAGCAAGCTTGGAGGTGTAGTAAATGTTGCCGCCAAGCTCCAGCAACCGGTTCCACTCCTGGTTCAGTGCCGCCTCGCGTTGTTCTGCAGTCATCGGGTACTGATCGATATAGCCTTCCGGGTCGGCTTTGAATGCATCACGGTTCGGCTGCTTGCGCAGGCTTATGCAAAACTGGTTTAAGTGGTAACCGCGTGCTGCCTGGTCACTGTCGAACACTACAGTGCCGGGAATATCGTCGTAAGGTTTTTTATCGGTCATTGTTGGTTCCTGTGGCGGGTACCAGTCGGAGTCTCTTACATACGACATCTAAAATGTATGCAAAACACAGAATAATTGGGCGATTATACTTGCGTAATTGTTGTTTTGCATGCAAAAGTAACGGCATGAGTGAATTTCACTGGAAATCGGCGTTGTACCTTCTGCGCAGCCGTATTGCCAGCGGCGAACTAACCGGCGGTACCAAGCTGCGTGCGAGTCATCTGGCAGTAGAGATGGGCGTGTCGCGAACGCCAGTCAGTGAAGCGCTGATTAAGCTCGAAGGCGAAGGGCTGCTGGTGCGTGACAAATCCGGCTTTACGGTACGCAGCTTTGCACTATCTGAAGTTCACGATGCCATTGATTTACGCGGTTTGCTCGAAGGAGCAGCGGTGCAAAAGGCTGCCGAACGCGGCGTGGACGACAGTGAAATTAAAAAACTCTATCGTAAAATTGAAGAGCTTGATCAGGCACTGACCGTTGGCGATGTTGCAGGCTACGATCAACTGAACCTCGAGTTCCACAACCACCTTACCGCGCTTTCAAACAGCGACATACTCATTGCCGAGGTGCAGCGCTCTTACCGGTTGCCATTTGCCGGCCCGTCGGCATTCCCGACCCGGCAAAACGACACCGAACGCTTTCGTGCGTCATTAATTATTGGTCAGCAGCATCATCAGCAGATTGTATCGGCCGTTGCGCGACGCGAAGGGGCAAGAGCATTTGCGCTAATGTGCGAACATGCACGGCTGGCGCACGACAACGTTCGCGCCGCTATTGATAACGCCGAACTGGCGCCGCAGCTGGCGCTCGTTAACAATGACCGGTAAAGCGTCGTACGTAAGCATAATCGTTCATAAGCCTGTTATTTTGAGAGAAATGTCATGCATGTAGCCATCACCGGTGCCGCCAGTGGTATAGGTAAAGAAGTCTCCATTAAGCTCAAGGCCGCAGGGCATACCGTTGATGCGTTCGATATTAACGAGCCGCAGTCTGATGTTGATCGGTGGGTAAAAACCGACATGAGTGACAGCGCTTCTATTCATGAAGCGGTAGCAGCCGCAGGCGGCCCGTATGATGCGCTAATAAACAATGCCGGCCTGCCACCGAGAGACGGGCTGCAGGAGAAGATCTTACAGGTCAATTTTTTCGGTGCCAGAACATTCCTTTACGCCATGTTGGACAAGTTATCGGATGGTGCATCTGTGGTAAATACCGCATCGCGGGCCGGCGCGCACTGGCGTGACAACCTTGAACAGGTCACCGCACTGTTGGCAACAAGCGAAAATGAACTACCGGCTTTTATCGAAAAACATAACATCGACCCGACCCGCGCCTACAACCTGTCTAAAGAAGCGCTTATCGTGATGACTATGGCCGACACCGAACAAATGATCGCACGCGGCCTGCGTATTAACAGCGTTAGTCCGGCGGCGGTAAGTACCGGCATACTCGATGACTTCTACAAGGCGTTTGGTGATCGTGTGGCAAAGAATGTTGCACGTGCCGGCAGGCCGGGTGAGCCTCATGAAATTGCAGATGTCATCGCGTTTCTGGCGTCACCGCGAAGTGCATGGATTAAAGGTCAGGATCTGGTGATCGATGGAGGCATGAGTGCCATGGCCGCGAGTGATGCGCTGGCATTAAAAGCAACAAACGTCGGCGGCTGATAGTGTTCAGCGCTGTTAGGTGTGAAATTAAATCGCAGTTAAGCCTAAGTGTTTTACGAAAGGCTTGAAATCTTTATCTAGAAAGAGAAGCGGAAGCTTGTTCTCAATGCAAAAGGAAGCAATGATTACATCTACAGGCTTACGAATAGTAATACCTTTCTTGCGTAATTTTCGAAAATTGTCTGCACTCTTAACAGCCATTTTCTTTCCAGCGAGATCATAAATGATAAGATCATCGAAAAGTGATTTTGCAGTTTTATAATCCTTGTCTTCTTTGAAGCCTTGTAAAACTTCAGCCAATATTAAATCGCCTACGGCCACAGGTCTTACACCGAGTGCATCGTTTAATGTATTAGTCTGTTTATTATCTCGCCCGTTGAAATAGTCTATCCAGACGCTAGAGTCCACCATTATCATCGCTATCTAGATCTCATGTCATCCAGGTCTCCGGTCCATTTTAGTTGGCCTCGGAAGTCTTTAATTCTTTCTTGTTTTTTAAGTCTAATCAGAGTCTTAAGGCCCATTTCCACCACTTCCTTTTTTGTTTTAAGTCCGGTAGCCTTGAGCACATCGCTCATGAGTTTGTCGTCAATTTCAATATTTGTGCGCATGGCATCTCAACTGTGTGTGATATTAAGAATGTGTACACATCATAGCACTTATGCACATAACAAGCCAATGCGGTGGACGTGGTAGTCCTTCACAGTCGCCCGGTACTGCTGCAACTACCATCCCACAGGAATAAATATCACAAATCCAAATCACTCCGGCGCACGTCTGCTGGCGGCCTTTACACTCGGCTGTATTTTCTTTGCGTACGGATTTGTGCATCGCGTAGCACCAAGTGTCATGACCGGTGAGCTCATGCGCGACTTTTCCGTTGGCGGCTCGGCACTTGGCGGTTTGTCGGCCATGTACTTCTATGCGTACGTCGCGCTGCAAATACCGGTGGGTCTGCTCATGGACCGGTTTGGTCCGCGTAAGTTAATGACCGGTGCTTTGCTGCTGTGCGCTGTGGCGTCTTTCAGTATGGCGTCGAGCAACACGGTACTGGCGGCATCGGTCAGCAGGCTGGTAATAGGCGGCAGTGTGGCTTTTGCCTTTGTCGGCACGCTGACCATTCTAACCAAATGGTTTTTACCGGAACGCTTTTCAACCTACGCCGGTATATTGCAGTCAAGCGGAATGGTCGGCGCCATGCTGGGGCAGGCACCGCTGCGGATGGCGGTGGAAACTTCCAGCTGGCGCGTAGCATTAATGATCATGGCAGGTGTTGCATTAGCGCTTGCGATTGCTGCATTCATAATCGTACCCCGCATAACAAAAGCAGAAACCACGGCCACTGTCGATGCGTCCGGTCAGGGTATTGGGGCCATAATAAAAAGCCTGCGCAACTGGCTGTGTGTTCTGGCAGGCTTCGGGCTGGCAGCACCCATGCTGGGCTTTGCAGCGTTGTGGGCGGTGCCGTGGTTAAACACAGTGCGCGGCTTTAGCGCAACGCAAAGTGCCGGTATTGCATCACTGGTGTTTATGGGCTGGCTCCTGGTGGCCCCGGTGGTGGGCTGGATTTCAGATCGTATAAACAAAAGAAAACCGGTACTGATCGTCGGCAGTATTATCAGTCTGCTCGGCTTTGTCACCATACTGTATGTAGAGATCAGTTCGCCGCTGTTAATGGGTGCGCTGTTCTTTATGCAGGGGGCAGGTGGCTGCACCATGGTGATATGTTTTACCGTCATGCGGCAATACAATCCGCACGGAAATACCAGTGCTGCACTTGGGCTATTGAATACCTTTGTGGTCGGTTCGGGTGCTGTGATGCAGCCGCTCATCGGCGCGGCGCTCGACAGCCGATGGCAGGGTGCGGTGGTCGACGGGGCAAGGGTGTACGGAGCAGATAATTACCACCGTGCGTTTCTGCTACTGGCAGCGGCCAACCTGATGGCAGTGCTTTGTTGTGTGTGCCTGAAAGAACCGCAACGTGAGCAATAAGCGTGATCTTGAGCCCGTAGTTTCGCTTAATCACTCCTAAAGATTAATGCCTACCAGCGGTACGGCTTTGAACGCTTACCACTTGTGCAATTGTTGTAAACTACCGCCATGAACGTACTTTGGATTATGGCCGATCAGCTGCGGTGGGATTACCTCAGCTGTTACGGCGCCACGCACATCAATACGCCTAATCTTGACTGGCTGGCAGAGCAGGGCGTGCGCTTTAATCGCACCTATGTACAG
>CAYZVB010000288.1:0-7204 GCA_964481315.1 uncultured Granulosicoccaceae bacterium | reverse complement strand
GTGGTGCTTAGGCACCTACCGGGGGGCTGAACGTTGGGTACCGTTTGTAGTGTGCACCGTACTTAAAATTCAAAACAAAACCTGCCTTCCCCTCCTTCACAAACAAGCCGTCTAATCAATCGATGCTTCAACATCAGTACCGGATGACAGTTGATTTGATTTCAAAACACCAATCGCTTCTTGAAGGTCTTTGGTCGCGAAACCTTCAGTGAAGGTTGCCACTGTCTCTGAAAGCTTTTGCAACGGTTGTGGTGCGCCGGAGTTTTGTTTACAACGCTCCAGATGGACCCTGAGTTCGCAGGATCGCGCACCTGTTGCTGTCGCTTCTGCAAGCGCTTTTTTCAGATGCAGCTGTCGGGCCTCAGCTTGTTTGCTATTTGGCAGACCTGTTCGACTGCTAATTCGGTAGAGCTCCGACAGCCAGAATTTTTCGTCGTTCTGCTGGGCGTGTTGTATACCACTTGCAAGAAGTTCTTCACACTGCCGGTGGTGCGAATGATCGTGATAAGCTTCGGCCAGTTCTGCGCACATCCAGGTCCACGATAGTTTCGATCCTCGTTTTCCTATGTGCTGCAGTGATTGCTGCATAATGTCGAGACCTTCATTGGCAACAGCGGTGTCGGTACTGGCAACCATGTATCTGCCTTTAAGAAACTTAACGCGCGGTGCCCATGCCTGTATGTCGTACTTTTCAATGAGTTCACCGGCTTCTTCGAGTACCGCTTCCCAGTTATCCGAAAAGCCGGTTGCACACTGCGTGTGGCCTACCCACACTACTGCCATTGCATACGAAAATGGCTGTTCGATCTGCCTGGCTGTATCGACCGCAAGCATTCCATCAGCCAGCGCTTGTTCCGGATAACCCAGCAACCACCTGGTCCAGCCAAGGTTGGCCAGTGTTGCAGTGACCGGATTCAATACAAATGCCCGCTCCGGGTAGTTCTCTGCAGTGTCCAGGGTGCCAATCATTTGAATAAGATCTTCAAGGGCGTTTTGTAGTTCACCACGATAGAGGTGATTCGAGCCCTTGGTGGAACCCGGGGATACATTATTGAGTTTCTTTAGCAGGGGCTCAAGCTGTTGGCGAATAACCGCATCGCCGTCTTTGTGCTGACCGCGATTAAAATAGTGATTGAACTGTCCGCGAACACAATTCACCTGCGTTGGAATATCGTGATTTAACTCAGCAAGCTCTCCTGCCCTGGTAATCGCCTCGAGGTACTCATCAGAATGAAAGCCTCGTAGTATGCGCTGTGCCATGGCGCTGCAAAAATGCAGTTCCTGCTCTATCGAGCTTCGTGTATGTGCATCAAGTTTGTCTAACAGATTGATGCCTGCCCGTGTATGTACCAATGCTTCTTTGTTCGCAGAGTTAGACAATGCTTTTTGTGCAGCAAGAAGGTTATGTTTTACTGCCTCGGCATAATTTTCAGCACATAGATAATGTTTCGCCAACAACTGCGGTTCCGCCATATCGCCGAATTCCTCATCATTCGCCAGCACCTCTGCAATTGACGCATGAATTTCGCGACGTCGGGATTTAAGCAAACTGTTATAGGCCGCATCCCGTACCAGCGCATGTTTAAAAATGTAACCAACACTGGAATTATGATCACGCTGATAAATTAACCCTGACTCAAGCAGCTTATCCAGCGCGTTTATTAAATCATCACTTTTGGCATTGACCACAGTGGCTAGCAGGGTATGGCTAAACTCTCTGCCAATCACCGCTGCGGTCTGAGCGATTTCCCTGACCGGCCACAGCCGGTCCAGCCTGGCCATCAGCGAGTCCTGAAGGGATGAAGGTACTTCGATACTTTCGAGTGAACCCGCCGACTCATAGCTGCCAGCTGTTTCAGACAACTGACCTGATTCGAGCACCGTTTTAGTCAGTTCTTCGACGTACAGTGGCACACCGTCTGTTCTGTTTAACAACTTCCCCAGCAGTTCTTCCGGCAAGGCGCGCCCGCCGGTTAACTGATTGATGATATCTGTACTGGCACTGCGCCCAAGACGCCTGAGGTTAATTCTGTGAGCCTCATGAAAACCATGCTGCAGCGTTGAATGGTCCGGCCGCGTGGTCATGACTAACATCAGGTGCCGGCTTTCAGTGCGAGCAACAAGCTCCGCAAAAAATTCACCGGTCGAAGGATCTATCCAATGCACATCCTCGACAACAACTAGTGCAGGACTGGTTTCAGTCATTGACACAAACAGCGATAGCAATGCATTCAGCGTGTTTATCCTGAGTTGATCCGGGCTCTGTTCCAGCAGTTTTTGCGTCGCTTCAACCGAAATCGACAGGTTGGCCGCAGCGAGACCTGCCAGCAGTGTTGTACCCGGCCACTGGGAAAGGTACGCGGTTATTTTGAAAAATTTATCGTCGTCGCTGTGTACGTCGGAGGCACCGGAGGCACGCAACAACCACTGCCATACCGGAAACAGTGCCGATTCAGTGTGGTGCGGCGAGCACTGCACGATAATATTGTTGGCTTCGATCTCTGCACATAAACTGCAAAACGCATCGACTAGTCTGGACTTGCCAATTCCGGCCTCGCCGCTAATAACGACCGCCTGCCCCTCACCTTCAAGTGCATTGCTCCATTGCTGCTGCAGTTGTCCAATCTCGGCCTGCCTGCCAATCAATGGCAGCTGCGCTGCCTTGCGATTTGCGTGGTACCGCGATGTGGTTGTCTTTTCCGCACCAACAACATAGGCTGGTACCGGTTGCGCAATTCCCTTCAGTGCAAGGCTCCCGAGCGCCTCATACTGAAACAAATCCCCGACCAGCCGCCTGGTGTTTTCACCAATCACCAACTGACCCGGCTTTGCTGTACTTTGCAACCGGGCGGCCAGATTGGGTGTCTCACCAACCACTGCCTCTTCCTCTGAAGCACCCTCACCAATCACATCCCCCACCACGACCAGGCCGGATGCAATTCCACACCGAGCACGCAACATAACCCCTTCGGGGGCGTCTAATGCAGCAACCGCAGCATTTGCAGCCAACCCTGCTCGAACTGCTCTTTCAGCATCGTCCTCGTGAGCCCGCGGCCAACCGAAATAAGCCAGTATGCCATCCCCCATGTAGCGACCAATAAAACCATCGAACGTTTTGATTTCCCTGGTGGCAGCCACCTGGTAGTCAAGAATGACGTTTCGCAGGTCTTCGGGATCGAGTAACGTAGACAGTTCCGTTGAGCCGACGAGATCGACAAACATTACAGTCAGGTGGCGACGCTCAGCTTTATCGGTGGGAACACTACCGGAAGCATCTGCTACCTGTGGTATTGCGGTAGTAACGGCGGTATGGGTTGGTTTCTGCAGCGGCGTTTCAGCAGATTGCAACTGCCTTATCGCACGCAACAGCTTAAGGCGATGCCCAAGTGACACACCAAGAGACTCAAGGTGCGCTTCCGACAACTCAGGCAGGACTTCTAAATCGAGATCATTGTCGACAAACAACTTGAAATAACGCGACAGACCCAGCGACTCGAGCCATTGTTCCAGATTTTCCATAAGCTACAACAGCCGACATCTCCTCGATAGCAGACTACCATTCCTGCCACTGGTAATCCAATTAACACCAGACTTTGCAAGTCATAGCAACCTGCACAATTTAAGCTGGCAGCGAATAGAAGAAACACACTTCCATTCTTTGCTGGAGTTAACGCGTATCCTGCAATGGTAAAACAGTTCCAAAGCTTCAATCCACCACCACTGACGGTTTGCACAATTAGTATAAAATACGCTTTACCAAAACTAACTGACTAATGAAGCATGCGACACCGAGTGTTCACCTACATTACCAGAGACCATGAACTACTGATTTTCGACCACGTGGACCAACGGTATCTGGCACCTCAAATTCCAGGCGGCACTGTAGAACCCGGTGAGCAACCGGAACAGGCTGCACTGCGTGAAGCCACTGAAGAAACCGGTCTCACCGATCTCAACGTAGTTTCGTTTCTTGGTGACTTTGTGCAGGACTTAACCGCAATGGGCAGAGATGAAACTATTCATGCATGGTTCTATCACCTTGAAACGCACGCCGCCACGCCACAGAGATGGCGACATTTCGAGTCTCACTCATCGGAAAACGCAGAGCCGATAGAATTCGAACTGTACTGGGTCCCTTTGACAGCAGCACCGCAACTTGGCGGCCTGGATAACACCATGATAAGTCGGTTGTGCAGCACAGCTTTCTAGCAGGTTTTCAGCTTCAACGGTGTTTTATTGAAGTTACGGCCGGACGTAGGCATATCCCTGTTCCTGCAGTTCAATCAACTGCACCACACCGGAAGGCACCATGCCAGCCTCGTCTACCAGTGTGATTTCTTTGCCGGCTTTCTTCGACATTTTATTATGTGTGTTACCGCAGGCTGAAAAAGTCAGGTCATCAATATCAAGCGCCATTACCGACAGCCGGTCCTTCACTGGTGATGTATCAGACCGGAACATATGTAATCCGGGGCCATAGGCAACAAGCTCAATCTTTACCGACTCACCCTTAGACTCATAGTACTTATTTAAATTGGTGATATTGTTTAGGGCTAAATTCATTCTGGCGGGATCATTTTCATCGACATGAACTACTACCTTATGATCGGCATCGTCACCTGCGTAACTGTTTATTCCTGTGACAGCAAACACCATCGCTAACAATATCGCAGCAGCAAGTCTCATTGTTATTCCTCCGTTTTGGTTGGCGCAATCTGCATCAACACCATACGTAATACCGAAGTGCAGGGTCAACTGGCCGCTGCCTAATGTCGCAAAAGGCAAATTCACTAGACCCAACCCAAATCGGGGCTGGTATTCAGCAACCGTTCATCAAGACACGAATATCTTGAAAAGTTCTTTATAATCAGAGTGTTTTAATGGTAGACCAAGCAAAACGCAACACCCTGATCATGCTCGGCGGCACCGCTGTTGTCAGTGCTGTACCGGCCCTTGCTACGGCGGGCAGTCTGTGTGGCACACACAAAACCGGCGAACTTGCTGCAGAATCTACGATTGTTCCAGTCGCGAGTGAAGGGACAGAATTGTCGATTCAGCTTAATATCGACGATGAATCAAGCCTGACTATTACCAACAATACCAACAAGTTGGTTATCATCAGACACCTGCACCCGGGTATTGTCCACGCCGGCCGCAAAACATTTGATGTTAATTCGGTGTTTGAGCGTTCGGCGTATGCTATCGGCGCGGGTCGTTCACGCACCATGCCGATCACAGAAACTCACAGCACGCAGGCCGAACTGAAATATCCCCGTGATACCAGAAACAGGCTCCGCGTTGCAAAACTGGTGGCACATTCCTCTGAAGGGTTAATGGCCAACTCAACGCGCAGTTTTTACGCCTGAACCTAAAATTGCGGCAGCCTGATCAACACGGCTGCCGCTTCTATACCGGCACTGCTCCGAAGCCGGAGCAGTGAAGCCCCAAGTAAAATTTCATAGAATAACAACAATCTGCGGATCGATTTTTCTCAATAACTCCACTCATCAGAACACGACTACCCAGCAACTGTGACACAGGAGTCTATGTACTGAGCAGGTCGCGGTCGAGTTTGCACATCCAGACAAACTTTTCTGCTATAGCTCTGGCTATAAAGGCATTAAAATAGCGCTGCGCATCTATATTTCCCAGCCGACCGAGTATCTGCTTCACTTCAACCTCAGTCAGACGGTCCTCGCCCTCCGCAATGTACGGGCCCTTACCTTTATAAACAAATGAAACCATCTTCAGGTATAGCCACTTATCAATAAACCGGGAATGACGGATGTGCTCAAAGACTGAATGGCTGTACGCCTCGTTGAACAATAAAGTGTCTCCGGGCTTCGAAGTACGGATAATTTCGTTCATGGTTTGATCGATTTCAACGTGATGAAGAATATCCCGCGCGATCACAATATCAAACTGATTGTCACTATAGTTGGAGCTTCTCAGCCGCCATCAACCGAAAATCAATTCTCAACCCTTCTCTTTTAGCCACAGCAACTGCAATCTCTTATTGACTCCGGCGAAAGATCAAAAGCGCTAACGTGAGCGCGGGCTTTGGCCAGTATCAATTATTCAGTTATCTCCACTCCCTTTGATGAGCATTAAATACTGCATCAAACCCGTTAACATTTGATTTCAAATATAGATAGAACTTAAAATCACAGGTTTTACCCCTACTAACGTCAGGATTAAAATTGCCTAGCAAAAAAAAATCGAGACTGCGTACCGCAAAGGTATTGTCTTCCCCCAACGGCAAAGGAGTCTATGCTCAGAAGTCAATTTCAAAAGATTCTGTTGTCGGTCAGGTTAGAGGTGAAATCACAACAGATGATGAGCTCGATCCGCGATACCTGATGGACCTTGATGGCGGCAAGTGGCTGCGACCTACCGGTACGTTTCGCTATCTCAATCACAGCTGCAACCCCAATTGCGAATTGTTTGTCTGGGAAGATCAGCCATTAGATGCGTCTACCGGCACCCGACCGCTTTTTGTCGGTGCGCTGCGGGCAATTCCCAAAGGCACACAGCTAACTATTGATTACCAGTGGACTGCAGATTTCGCCATACCGTGTCACTGTGGCAGCAAGAACTGCCGCGGCTGGATTGTGGATAGCGCCGAGCTTAAGAAACTGAAGAAATCAAAAAAGCTGAGGCAATAATTTTTTGCAGGTATATATTCAACCCGTTGCCGCAATGACAGTGGCTAACCAATAGAACAACACCCGCAACATCGCCGGACATCTCGTCCGGCTTGATTCAAACCATCCCCGGCTATCCTATTCGGGTAGCGGGCAGACACTCTGATCCGGCAATACCCCATCTAACAAATAGTCGATAACCACCTGATCGACACAAGGGTTCTCGCTGTTAAACACCACTGTATGCCCAAGGTGTTCAGACAACAGGTATCTTGCTCCTATTGCCGCTGCCATTCTCTCACTCCAGTTCGCAGGTGTCTGAGAATCTGCAGGCCCTGCTATCACCAGCAGTTCCGGCGCTGTATCGGTTGCAATCGGCGCAAGCGGCCGCAGCGACTGTGGCCAGTCCATGCACGACCCTGCACCGATCAGCTGCAACTCGGCGACAAGATCACTTTTCTGGTTAAATCCGGATCGCAACGCCTCTATCTCCTGCACCGTGGGACGCGCCGGGTCATCAGCGCAGATCACTGCGCGCTGCGCCGTCTCGTCGTCGTATT
>CAYZVB010000287.1:0-7205 GCA_964481315.1 uncultured Granulosicoccaceae bacterium | reverse complement strand
GCATGTACGCATGCAGTTGCAGGTACAACCCATTCCGCAGGCGCAGAGGTTTGAATTCATCTTCGGTTAACGCACCACTGAGTCTGCGTTCAACCTGGCCGCGAAATTCTGCCACCCGGTTTTTTACAAAGGCATGGTCAAACTCATCATAGCGATACATGAGTAACCTCCCTGTCTGTTGACGTGATATGAGCGGGCGGACTGATGTATTCGATGCTGGGGCCGTGCTGGCGGATCTGCTCTCTGAGCGTTTTCGGCTGTGCCCCCTGCTGTGCTCTGGTAACAGCAATGGCGTCCAGCCCAACCACCACATTGCTGTGGCGCTGCTGCTGATTGTCAATCTGCTCTGCTGAAGGTTTGTGGTTGTGCAACTGCGCCTCGGCCAGTCGGGTAACCCAGCTATCCTGTGCATTGAGATACACCACGCCACCCAGCAACAGGTCATTCGCGGTAATCACCCATTCATCGCCGTCTTTAACTGACATTACCTGCCTCCGTATTGGCAGCAGGCAGGTCTGCAACGCGGTGGGAGATGGCTTGCGGATAACGCGAAATATTCGCAATGACGGACATGTGATCGACCTTGTTTGTGGTCAACCAGTGTAGAATATTGTTCTACATTTTCTCTACAGGAAAAACAAAATAAGCCTAAACTTGGTTTTCATTGACTATTTACGGGATTTAATCCTGATTTTTTTAAAACCAACAAACCCCTGTTCCGACTAACCTGCTGCAGGCCGGAACACATCCGCCAAGCCAGTCTGTCACCACGTAACCTGCAGTGACTCCAGACCATGAAAATGATAGCTGTTGCGGTACTCTGGCTGGTTTCGCAAACGCAGATCCGGCAAACGCTCAAACAAAGTGCTGAGTGCGATGCGCAATTCCAGCCTCGCCAGTGGCGCGCCGACACAGAAGTGCACACCGGCCGCCAGCGTCACGTTTTGATTCGACTGACGAGCAGTGTCAAAGTTATTGGCATTTTCAAATCGATGCGGACACCGGTTTGCAGCACCTAAAAGCAGCGCTACCTGCTCTCCTTTTTTCACCACCACCCCGTCGGCAAGCTCAACATCCTGCTGTGCATAACGGGTAAACAGATGCAGCGGTGCGTCGTAACGCAAACACTCATCGACAATCTTTTCTGCAACCGCTGCATCTTTGTACCAGTGTTTATCATCGGGAGGGTTAAGCAGAATACTTCTAATACTGTTACCCATCTGGTGTACCGTCGCTTCATGGCCGGCGTTTAACAGCAGTATGGCAATCGAGGTTATTTCATCATCAGTGGGACCGTCAGGGTCTGACTGCAGGCGTATTAGGTGTGACAACAGATCCGCGCGCGGTTGTTTCCGGCATTCACCAATCTGTTGATGCAGAAACTCAATAAACGCTTCACTGGCACTGTTGGCCGCCAGTTCATCTTCATGGCTCTGGATTAACGTATACACCCTGACCATGGCGTGCGACCACTCAAGCAGATTATCGGTGGATGACTCAGGCACTCCAAGCAACCGCGCAATTACCGTCACCGGTATCGGTGTGGCAAACTGAGATAACAACTCGGCTTCACCATCGGCTTCAAAACGATCAATACAGGCATGTGATAACGCGGCAATATCACCTGCCATGGTTTCTACCTGCCGCGATACAAACGCGCGGTTAACCAGTCGACGCAGACGTGTGTGTCGAGGTGGCTCAAGCGCCAGCAGCGAGAACTGTTCGGTGGCAGCAAACGCATCAAGATGCGACGGGTAACTGTTATGAGCGGTTCCCGGTGGCAGACGCGCAAACCGTTTGTCTCGCAAACAGGCATTGACGTCATCGAAATTCAACAGACACCACATGCTGTACTGTTCCCAGTACACCGGTCCGCCACGCTGACGCATTTCATCGTAGAAGCGATACGGGTCAGTGTAGAAAGCAGGGTCTTTCGGATCGAGACTAATTTGGGACGGACCGGTCCAGTCCAGACTCATACAAGTACACCTGTTTTGATGTTTACTACCAACATTACCTTTACCAGTGTTGCGACAGCTAAAACTCTATCGGTGAGTACTCCACTGACCAGTGTAGCAGCCTGACACAGAACCTCAGGTCGCGACGTACCGGCTTTACTCATCGATATAATCACGATCGATAACGTCGATTTCGTTTTCATCGTCGTCAATGGCATCAGTGTCCATAGCATCAGGTTCGATAAAATCCAGATTGGGCGTAAAGTCGGCCACTGTTGCAGACTTACTCATGCTACCCGCCCGGGTCACCAGGCCATTGCCAAACTTGGCGGAAATGGCATCGACGGTTTTTTCAAGCGCCTGAGACTTTAACGTTGCAGACTGCTTATTAAAATCCAGATCAAACTGCTCCGGAGCCTGGCTGTTATGAATATCGTAAACCGCCATACCAACCAGTCTGTACGGGCCGTGATTGCCAAACTGATCAATCAATAACGCACCGGCATCAAACAGTTCCTGTGCATGATCGGTAGGTTTTGCCAGCAACGCCTGACGACTGAAACTCCTGAAGGCATGATTTTTCAATTTCACCCTGACACCTCTGGCTCGATACCCTTTGTCTCTTAGCCGAACACCTATTCGATCAGCAGACCGACGAAGGTGATAGCGAATATCGTCAACGCTATTGATGTCGTGCCGGAGCGTGCGGTCAGACCCCATGCTGCGTGCGACGCGGCGTCGAGCTACGCTGCGTTTATCACGTGCATTGGCAAGCCTTTGGAAATGTTCACCGGCAGACCCGAGATGTTTTCTTAACCACTGACTGTCGGCACGGCGTACATCGCCAATGGTGTAAAGACCGATTCTCTCAAGCCTTGGCACCGTCTTTGGCCCTGCCCCCCACAGCCTTGAGACCGGCATCGGGTCGAGCCACGCAACGGCATGTTCAGGTGCCACAACAGTCACGGCATTGGGCTTGTTAAAGTCACTGGCGACCTTTGCCACATACTTGCAACCGGCCACACCTACCGACGCCGTTAACCCGCCGGTTACTTCATACACTGCGGCACGAATTTTCTCACCCATTTGCTGCGGTGTACCGAACAACCCGGTGGCACCACTCATGTCGATAAAAGCTTCATCCAGCGACAATGCCTCGACCACCGGAGAGAAGTCACCGAATGCCTGCATAATACTGGCAGAAAGCTCCTGATAGCGTTCAAAGCGAGGCGGTACAAATATTCCCTGCGGACACAGGTTGACCGCCTGGACTGCCGGCATTGCGCTTTTCACACCGAACTTTCGCGCCTCATAACTGGCTGTCAGCACCACCCCGCGACGACTGCGCGGGCCGACAATCACCGGCTTACCGCGCAGCGACGGGTCGTCGAGCTGCTCGGCAGCGGCGTAAAACGCATCCATATCAGCATGCGCGATGATTCTGGGCCAGGTCATCGCGGTATTGTACTGAATTTACCTATAGTCGGTAAGCGATCACCTGCTCAAACGCACCATTAAGCGTGTAACCACACTGCATGGCAAACCGACGTAACATAACCGGACACGCGCCTTACACAGGAACACAATGAAATCGACAGAAAGATTTTCAGATCGTGTAGAAAACTACGTGAAGTTCAGGCCATCTTATCCATTACAACTGATCGACACACTCGCACAACAGTGCAGCCTGGGTTCTGACAGCAGCATCGCAGATATCGGCTCCGGCACCGGCAAACTCACCGAACTGCTGCTACCGACCGGTGCCACCGTTCACGCAGTAGAACCTAACCGCGAAATGCGGGAAGCGGCAGAACATCTGCTGCAACAAAACCGACAGTTTGTCAGTAACGCGGGCGACTCCTGCCAAACCGGGCTTGAGAGTCAATCGATAGATCTGATTGTCGCAGCGCAGGCGTTTCACTGGTTTGATGCAGCGCCAACCAAACTGGAATTTACAAGAATCTTAAAGCCCGCAGGTCACATTGGTTTAATCTGGAATGAAAGAGATACCGGCTCAGCGTTTCAGAAAGACTACGACCATATGCTAACTACACACTGCGAAGAATATTCAAAGGTTAACCACCGCAATATCACCGACAGTAGCATTGAAGAATTCTTCAACCCTTACCGCTTTCGGAAATTCACTTTTACATACGCTCAACACTTCGACCTGCAAGGTTTTCTCGGACGGATGTATTCATCATCGTATACACCGGCACCGGGCAGCACAGCGGCTGCGGCCCTGGACAATGCTGCAACAACACTGTTTCAGAGTCACGCTAAAGACAACCGTATTGAGTTTACTTATCAGACCAACCTGTTTCTTGCGAAGCTGATGTAAAGCCGTGCACAACACAGGCAATTTTTCGATCTACAGCGCCACCGCTTCTTCGAGTAATTCCGCGACATAGTCAAGATCAAGCAATTCAAGCGAAGTGAAATTCAAATGCCTTCGACGCTTTCCATTACCGGACAACATACCGCGCCTGTCGTGCAGTAAAGCGCCACGGCTAAATGATATCTGCACATGATGCTTATAAATAAACACACCACAGAACTGGCTTTCATTGATTTCCGGTGTAACAGTAAAAAGCTTACCGCCATATTTAAGAACCGGTTGCGCTGATGGCACCGCCTCTCTGATAAACGCTTCTACTTCATCAGCCAGCAGCTGTAATTCGTAACTACCGATGTTCGACTCAACAGGTTCCGGTTTATTACTCAGCGTAACGTCCTCATTAGTTCTGAAATCATCCGCCGGTTATCTCGCAACCCAGCCGCCGCATAACGGAAACACCTGCCCCACGTAACAATCCGCTACAGCACTGCATAAATACGCTGCCAGCATGGCGTCTTCGTTTTTACTGACTAAACGTCCGAGCGGTACTTCACTTTTCAGGCGCTTTTGAAACGCCGGATTCTCTTGTACTTCTGCAGGGAAATAGGTTTCGTTATCGACAAAATTCTGCGCTATCGCATTCACCTGCACATTATGACGCGCCACCTCAACACCAACTGCCTGAATGTAGGAAATCTGTGCACCCCGAGCTGCGCAATAAGAAGAAGTGCGGTTGATCCCGCGCAACGCAGCAGCACTTCCCATTAGCAGTATTTTTCCGCGCCTTCTGTCGATCATTTGTGGAAGCACAGCCTGTATCAGCGCCTGCAACGGATTGACCATCGAGCGAAACACCGACTGCCATTCATCGGCGGTGACTTCAGTCGCAAGCGTCTGCGGTGCGGCAATCGCCAGATTGGCAACCAGAATGTCCACACTGCCGGTGCGCCGGACTAGCGCTTCAGCCTCGCCGTCTGCTTCCAGCGAATCATTGCTGTCCGTAACATTACCGCCCAACTGCCGAAACGTTTCTACCAGTGCCGGCCCCATAAATCGATCGGCATGCGTGATGAGTATGTTGCTGCCACTGAAATCAAATGCGTCGAGCAAAAGTGCCTTCCCGGTTGAGCTGAAGCCTGTATCATGCCCGAAGCAACGTATCCCGACCAGACGATAACAAGGCCCGAAGCCTGTGTTGGAGTAACTGCAGAACTTAACTGCCGCGACAAACTGGTTCGCATTTCCCCGCATTGCCTTATTCTGGCGTATCGAATCCTATACGATACTTCTATATGTCGTAATTCAGTGGCACACGTGTCGTGTGTTACCCTCCCACCTCGCAGTCGAGCCGGTTCCTTTTCCTCCCCCGTCCGGTAAGGCGCTCACTATCAATAATGACAGAGCAAATATGACCAGGATCGGAATTGTAGGGTGTGGCTTTGTCTCATCTTTGTACATGAAGTCCCTACCGACCTACGACGACCTTACGCTTGTTGGCGCTTACGATATAAAACCGGATCGCCTGCAGCAGTTTTGCGATCACTACGGTGCCAAACGCTATGACTCGCTGGAATCACTCACAAGCGACGTCGATCTGATTGTCAATCTAACTACGCCGGAAGAGCACTTCGGTGTTTCGGCACATGCATTGAAATCCGGCAAATCTGTGTATTCCGAAAAACCTTTTACCACTTCGGAATCAGATTCGCGGGCCCTGATCGATCTCGCTATCGAAAACAACACCAACATCCTCGGTGCACCGTGCGGGTATCTGTCTGAAATGGCCGAAACCGTTGCCTACTGCCTTGAACAGGAGATGGTCGGGCGCGTCTATGCGGTGTACGCCGAAATGGACGATGGCCTGATGCACAAAGTTGCGTATGAAAAATGGCGCAACGATTTCGGCGTTGAATGGCCGGCGAAAAACGAATTTGAAATCGGCAGTACCAACGAGCACGCCGGTTACACACTTTGCCTGCTGCAAAAGTGGTTTGGCAGAGCCAACATAAAAGGGCTGGTTAACCACCAGTGCGTGACCGACAAAATCATACCGCTGCACAAACAGACTGCCGATTTCTCCTGTGCAATTCTGGAATACTCCAATAACATCATTGCCCGGGTAACCTGCAGCATCATCGCACCCAAAGACCGCCAAATCCGCATCTTCGGTGAGAAAGGGGTTATTTCTGTTGGCGATACCTGGCGTTATGACTCACCGGTCAAGGTACAGAAGCTGGTAACCATCCGTCGTAAAACGCTGCTAAGCCCGATTAAAACAACCATCAAACCGGTACAGACAAGTTTTCCCAAAGCACCTAAAACCGCAGCGGCACAAATGGATTTCTGCCGGGGCATCAGGCAGCTTGCACAGCTCAAAACCACTAATCACGAGCTAATGGAAGACTACTTCGAAATCAATTCCATTGTGTCCCAAATGAATGGTGAATCCGTGACCGAAACACAACACCCGTGGATTATTCTCGGCACCGGTAACATGGCCGAAAAAATGGGCGAATGCCTGCGTCGCAACGCGTACCCGATAAACGGCGTGTTTTCTACTCAGCACGAACGTGCCACCGATTTACAGAAAAGGTTAAACGCTGCCACCACCTATAACAGCCTTGACGAAATCCCCGCGGCGCAGGGCAAAACCATCGCCTACGTCGCATCAGTTAACGACAAACACTACACGCAGGTCAAAACCCTGCTGTCTAAAGGGTACGATGTACTGTGCGAAAAACCGCTGACCATGCTGGCCTCGCAAACCGAAGAGCTGTTCAGACTGGCAGAGCAAAAAAATCTGCAGCTGCAGGAAAACCTGTGGAGCCTGTTTCTGCCATCCGCACCAATCATTGCCGAGCACGTACAGAAACAACAGCAAATCACGTTGTCATTTACTTCAGGCATTC
>CAYZVB010000286.1:5681-7222 GCA_964481315.1 uncultured Granulosicoccaceae bacterium | reverse complement strand
CTAAAAAAGATGAACCTGCAGGGATTGGCGATTCCACCGAAGATTATTGCCGGCACTGTTGGCAGCGATGCCAGGGCTATCGGTGCAGCATGGCAGCCTTTGTTCAACCGTTATTTCCTCGACACAGGCATGTTGTTCAAGGAGCACCCCGTTGCTGGATAACACAATCACCAGACTTGCCACTGAGCTCTTGGAGCGTCGCGATGACAGAACCATTGTCGCGATAGCCGGACCACCGGCAGCAGGCAAATCAACATTTACTGAACATCTGCAACAGCAGATCAATCAAAAGGCCGGTAGCGAGTACGCAGCTATAGTTCCAATGGACGGTTTCCATCTCGACAATGCGTTACTCGACGAATATGGCACACGCGATCGCAAAGGTGCACCGCATACCTTTGACTATGACAGTTTTAAAAATACGCTAATCCGCATTCGTGAGCCGGGTTCTGAAGTCGTTGTACCTTTGTTTGACCGACAACTTGACCTGGCAAGAGCCGGTGCTGCAAAAGTTGCACTGCAACATCGAATTGTTCTGGTAGAAGGCAATTATCTGTTACTCGACCAGACGCCCTGGTCTGACCTGCACAAACTATTTGATGTACGCATATTTCTACAAGTGCCTGAAGAAGTACTGTTGCAGCGTCTGGTACAGCGGTGGATTGATCACGACCATACCCGCGAACAGGCGCTGGCCCGTGCCGAGTCAAACGACTTACCCAACGCACGCCTGGTTAGCGAACTGGTACTCGATGCAGATATCACCATCGATTATCAGGGCTGATTGCATCAACTGCCAAATGCAATACTCTATTTATACTACCGACACCCAATCCGGGTTAGGAAATACTGTTTGTAAATAACCGACAGGCTCCCACTGTGATCTGTACGGTTGCTTCCATTCAGAAGAAACCCTGTTACACCATACAGGGCGCTGGACCAGCCAATGATCGAACCCGAAGCCGTTTCACCAAACGGTGCACACGTCGTTAATAAAAGGGCTACCACGTTTTTATCACGTGGTTTTGAATCACTGGCACTGCGGGTTGCAGCAAACCCACAGGAAATTCATTTCGACGTAATTGTTATCGGCAGTGGTTATGGCGCTTCAGTCGCCGCCAGTCATTTCAGCGCATGCAAGGTACCGGACAGTGAAACCGAAACCGGTCAGGCCAGAGTATGTGTACTTGAACGCGGCAAAGAAAGGCTGCCCGGTAGCTTCCCGACCGGCTTTTCTGACCTGCCCGGTGAATTAAGGCTCAACGGCAATACACCCGACACACCAGGTGGCAATGCACAGGGGTTGTTTGAAATGCGCCTTGGTACCGTGGCCTCTGCCGTGGTTGCAAACGGGCTGGGTGGCGGCTCACTGATCAACGCCGGGGTAATGCTGAAACCGGATGAGAAAGTTCTAAACAGTTGGCCGGCCGCACTCGGTGGTGCAGCCGGGCTACTGCCCTACTACGAAAAGGCAGAACATGCGCTTGGTGTACTCGATAAAGGCGTCGTGAATAATGTGGAAACCACCGGCCGCGCCACAC
>CAYZVB010000286.1:898-5671 GCA_964481315.1 uncultured Granulosicoccaceae bacterium | reverse complement strand
CGCCACACTGCACAAGTATCGAACGCTGGAACAACTGGCAGGCAACGAAAAGCTGTCAGGTAACAACCGGCAACACCAAAGCGAAGCGGTACCGATTACGGTAGCGTTAAAAGGTGAAAAAGGCATACCGGTAATCACTGATGAATGCATTGACTGTGGTGACTGCGCACAGGGCTGCAATCACAACGCTAAAAAGTCTCTCGACACCAACCTGCTGGCCTCCGCCGCGCTAAACGGCGCTGAAATTTATACCGGTGCCAACGTCCTTAAATTCGATAAAACCGACAGCGGCTGGGAGGTTTTTGTCACCCATACCGATCCAACCAGAAGCAAGCGCACAGCAAACCCGGTACGCATCCGATGCTCAAAGCTGGTGGTTGCAGCAGGCACCTACGCCAGTAACGAAATCATGTTCCGGTCCCGGTTCGAATCGCAATACGATCTAAAGTTCTCCGAAAAACTTGGCCATCATTTTTCCGGCAACGGTGACAACATCGCCGCGATCACCAATTGTCCATCACCGGTCAACATCTCAGCCGATGAAAGCGTTGCACCGGCACAGCGTCATGTCGGCCCGACAATTACCGGTATGATCGACTACAGAAATAATGCCGAGATACCATTGGCCCTACAGGAACTGAGCATTCCGGCAGCATTGAAAGGCGTGCTCACTGAAGTGATCGGATTTGTGCGTGTTGTCAACGGACTGAATAACGAACCGCTGGCCCGAAAACAGAACTCTGACGAACTATGTTACGTCAGTAAAGATACCCTGCAGCACACAGCAATACTTATCATGATGGGGGACGACGGTGCCAACGGAGAACTGATCTACGATAAGAAATCGAAAACTGTTTCACTGCAGTGGTGCGACAAATACTCCGCCACCCGGAACCAGCTGTACAAAGCACAGTTTGAAAAGCTAAAGCACCTGGCACAGAACAACCTTGGTGCCTCTGTATCAGTACATGACAATCCGGCACGCAACCCGCTGGGCGCAGCAATGCAAAAGACGCTGAATATTCCGGAAGGCCCGACCATGACTGTCCACCCGCTCGGTGGTTGTTGCATAGCCGCCAATTCAGACTGTGGTGTGGTGAATGACAATGGAGAAGTCTTCAACCAATCAGGTAACGACACCGAAGTACACGAGGGGTTAATTGTACTCGACGGTTCAATTGTTCCAGGTGCCCCCGGAATTAACCCTGCGCTTTCGATTACCGCACTGGCGATGCGCGCTGTGGAAAATCTCACACGTAAATGGCAGTGGCAGGAAAAACAATTTTGTGCGCCAAAAACCAACATCGCACGCCCGCGTTTCCGAACCATTGCACTCCACACCGCGCCGAAAAAGCTGCCAACTAAAGTCGTACTCACCGAACGGCTGACCGGACATGCAGTACTGGAATCGACCGAAGGGCCAAAGAAAGTGGTTCTGGAACTGTCGATGCAGTCGCAGCCGGTAAAAATTGCAGACTATACCAATAACCTTGTACGGGCTATTCCTCTTGAAGACGGCGAAAAATCACCAGACACCAATACACTTCGCATATTCGACTTCGAACAATGGGAACAGCTGACCAACCCGGTAGAAGCCCTTAAAGCACGCGACAACAATAAAGGTAATCTACACACTCACTGGATCACCGAGCGGCGCAAATTCGATATGGCACCCGACAGTTATCTTGACAAGATCAGCCTGTTCACCGCCAATGTCACTGGCAACATTGAGCTGTTCGCCGAAAGCAAACAATCAGCAGCTGCAAGGCTGGTAAACGGATTCGGCACCTGGACAAACAATCGGGGAATTCGTGAAATATTGAACCCTGAAGGTAAGTCATCCATGTTGGAACAGGCTAAACAAATCGGCCAGATGGTACCCATGTGGAGACACGGCGGCCGCAGGCGCGAGCTTACCTACTCCCTTTATATACAAAAACCCACACAGGTTGCCGACTGTTTTCGTGAGCTGGTTACCACACCGGTACCGATGAAGGGCGTCAAGACTTTTCACTACAAACCCAAATCCAACCCGTGGAGGCAGATGTCAGAAATTGATTTACTGTCATTCCCCGGGCTACAAAACAAACAACAACCCAAGCTGGCTCTGGACCTTTTTTACATGGCAAGAAAAAAGTCGCCATTGCTTGCCATTGTTCAGGAAGACACCCTGCCAGATGGCTACACCGATCTGACAATGTTCAGTATGCGGTTTATGCGCGAGCTTTTATTGCATCATTTCTTTAGCTTTATGGCACCGCACAACAGAAAGCCAGACCACAACAACCAGCGCCACTATCAGCAACAACTCACTGCCAGCAAGCCACCGGCTAATGCCGCACCGGATGATCACGCCGAAATATACAACTATCGTGCGCTGCCCGGGCCGCTGCATGGTTTGCAGCCCAACAGCACATGGATTGATGTCGATAAAATTCGTGATGCAAACGCCAACCGCAAACCTAACGGACTCACAGACACAGCGCACTTCATTAAAGCACGACTGACGCACTATCGTCCGCAAAGCGGTAAAACGAACGGTGCGCCGGTACTGCTGATACACGGCTACAGTGCCAGCGGCACCACATTCGCACACAAGCAACTGAGACCGGGACTGGCGCAATACCTGTGCGACAACAATAAAGACGTATGGGTACTGGACATGCGAAGCAGTTGTGCACTGCACTCCGGCAGCCACCCCTGGACGTTTGAAGACATGGCCTACTGCGACATTCCCGCAGCCATCAACCATGTAAAAACAGAAACCAGCGCAGACCAGGTTGATGTTGTTGCCCACTGTATGGGCGCTGTAATGCTTAGTATCGCCATACTGGGCGAAGATAAAGATCGCGAAAAAAGGCTCACCAGCACCGCACCGCATATCAGCAGTTCAATTAGAAAAATTGTCCTATCCCAGGCCGGCCCCATTCTGAAATTCAGTGCCGCCAATACCTTCCGTGCTTTTATGATGCACTATCTGAAGAACCTGCTGCCCGAACAGGACTTTAACTTTTTTCCGGCACTCGCCAATGCAAAACTCGCAGAATTAGATAAGAACAAAGGCAAGAGTAAAGTTGACTACGACGCCAACGGCATTACCGGAGGCGATCAAATGATCGACCGCCTGCTTGCCACTTTACCCTACCCGGATGACAGCGAGTTCGATCTGGAATACCCGCATATTGGCACTTCGCCGTACATCAGAGAACGCCATCGAATGGACATTCTGTACGGTCGAACGTTTTCACTCAGAAATATGTCACCCGGAGTGCTAAGAAACTTATCAGAATTCTTTGGACCACTAAGCATCGAAACGGTAAAACAAACTATCTACTTTGCCAATACCGCGCAAATAACCGATCGCCACGGAATAAAAATTCTTCGCTCGACCGGGGCTGTTAAACAACACTGGCATATGCCAACCCTATGGATACACGGTGCAGAAAACGGTTTGATCGATCCGATTTCACCGGTACTGACGCAACGCCTTTTTGATGAAGCCAACGGACCCGATAACAACTTCAAAGCCGAGATCCTCGAAAACCTTGGCCACCAGGATTCACTGATGGGCTGCTTCACTGACAAAAGCTTCCAGCTTGTTATTGACCACCTCGACGAATAGCTCCCGATGACCGATATCCAGCTCGACCTGCCATTTAATATCCGGCCGCTTCATACCATTGGACAGGTGCGAACCATACTGATTGACAATCAGACAAAAACAGATCTTGATGTCGACAACTTTTTACTAATCCCAATAAATGTTGTCGATCATCAACCTGTGGTGACCGACAAAACGCTTATAAAAGTCCACCAGTCAGATCAGGGCGGGTTTACCCGCATTGACGTCGACCTCACGGAATTCGGCACGGCACAGTATATTGTTATTCTGGCAGGGCTAACCAACACCTATCGGATTATCATGCAGACCGACCAGCCTATCGGCACACGTGCCAAACACTACACACAGGTTGAATCGTTTTTACCCACCTGTGAGTGGCAGACCTACGCGATACCCTTAACATGCAACACCAATGATTACGCACTGCTGTTTTCAAGTTGCCAGTATCCCGGAGATCTCTTCCGCAGAGTAACCCCGAAAGCAACTTTAGTCAGAGCAAAAACAACTCTAGAGGAAGAAAGCTACCAAAACGCCGGTGCCTACCTGCTGGTTGCCGGTGACGGAGTATATGTCGATCCAACAGCCGGATTGTTTGAACCAAAAACCGAACATGAAATTTTTAGTGTTGCCTATGAATCACAGGCCCGATCAGTCGAATGGCAATCGCTGCTGGTCAAAATGCAAGGCACCTGCTTCGCTATCGACGATCATGAACTAATCGATAACTGGGAACCTTCAGCAGACGAAGAGACCAACAAAGAGCTTGACGACAGACTCAGGGTCGGTCGTGAGTGGTTCCTTCGCAGACGTTACGGAGAAGAAGATACCGGCCAGGTATTGTGGGGTGAGCACAAACTAGGTGACATACCGTTGTTTGTGATGGACACAAGAACCGAACGCGATTTACGAACACCACAAAACCACCGCACGGCAGCGATGGCAAGCGACAACCAAATGCAGGCGCTTAAAAACTGGTTAACCGCCATTGAAAATAAACCGGACTTCCAAAGCGTGCCGAAAATTATATTGTCGCCTGCAATGATATTACCGCGCACACTGCGAACTGCAGAGCGAACGCAGGCAGTCAAAGATCTCAATTGCAGCGACGAGAACGAAGACACTGTTGTTTCACTGGCCTCAGACTCATGGGA
>CAYZVB010000286.1:0-888 GCA_964481315.1 uncultured Granulosicoccaceae bacterium | reverse complement strand
CGGATTCCCGCAGACCACCGGAGAGTTACTCGGATTTATTGCCGAACATCAGATACACAATGTGATTTTTCTGTCCGGTGATGAACACATTTCATGCATTGCCGAAGCACAGCTTAGCTTTGACGGCAGGCAACCGCCGGTCACCATACACTCTATTCATGCCTCGCCACTATACGGCCCCTACCCGTTTGCCAACGCACGTATTGATGACTTTGCCAACTCAGAAGCATTCTGTCAGCCCTACCTCGACGACAGCAACACCGCAAACCGGGTTCATGTAAAGGTGAATACCACCATCTCACTGGCGGGTGATGCCTTCGGTCTGCTGCATATTAAAAAGTCAACATCGGATGGTTGGCATGTTTCAGTCACCCTGTCTGTTGCAGGGCATCAGGATAAAACGTTGAAGCTCTCGGGCCTCTGATATCGATTGCTTTGGTGATCTATCGATTGACACAAACTCGAGCGACGAACCCTAACAGGAGCGTGGGTAATTAACTGCTGCCCTGCTCACTCATTTTTCTAAGCTCAACCCGACGCACCTTTCCCGTGGTTGTCATTGGCAGCGCATCGATAAATTCAATCAATCGCGGATACTCGTGTTTGGCTAGTTTGTCCTTTACCGAGTTTTGGATTTCAGTCACTAAACTGTCACTACCGTTATAGCCCTGTGCCAACACAATGAAAGCCTTGATCACCTGGCCCCGCAACTCATCTTTAACACCAATTACTGCACACTGCGCCACTGCGGGGTGTTTCAGCAACGAGTCTTCCACCTCACCGGGCCCGACGCGATAGCCGGCGGTAGAGATCACATCATCGTCGCGGCCAATAAACCACAGGTAGCCGTCTTCATCGCGGTAACACAGGTCCCCAAGTCCCCAATAG
>CAYZVB010000285.1:5143-7288 GCA_964481315.1 uncultured Granulosicoccaceae bacterium | reverse complement strand
GGAAGTATCAACTGGAAGTATCACACCGCAACCCGGTCTTTTGAGAGCGCACAGGTTACCGTTGAGTGTGTTGAAGGTTACCTGAATCAGAAGCCTGGCCTAACGGTAGAAAGAATGAGCCAATCCACCGCATCTGTTGAATTTAAATCGGCTGTTGTTTCAGTGACGTACCGGGATGGAAAGTTCGAAGTATCAGTACAATCCAAATTGCAGGCTGCTGATGAATTCCGAAAGAAAGGTACCTTATCGCCAGTGGTTAACGAGCTTTCAGATGCTATTCGAGACAGTTGCGCGTCACGCAAAGGCTAAACGGCTAAGTGTTTTTTTAATCACGGTCACCAACCCTGACTTCCTGAGCTGTCTAATAATAATTACGTTTTTGGACTTTTCATCAAAGACTGGAGTGCTATTGCTTGTGCAACGCAAGGTGTAGCGGTTGCGGAACTTGTCGAAGCAACAACTAACATGGCATCTGGTGGAGGCTGACCATTAGCGCTTCGGACAGTCTCCAGATCTGCATTACGCCATCCAAACCCGTTCGAACATTCATTGCTTTTCGACGTAAAGCTCAGGTGACTGTTTATCGACCATAAACCTGTCAGTCGGGTGTCATCGTTATTCCTTTTTTAGATGCGTTGTGGTGCTATCCATTCCTGTTCAATGCACTGCTATAGCCCACTCGTTCAACTGAGCTGGCAAATACCTTTGGGCGCTATTAAATCGCTGGCATTCATTTTGTTACGACCTTCATAGATTTTCACAAAATGTGAAATGAATGTTACAAACTGTGTCTTCCATCACCCCCAGATGGACTTGCAGTTGACCGTCCGATGTTGGAGAGGCAGCGATGCTCAAGAAAAGTAAAAGCAAGCAATCGAACGTAATTTCCCTGCAGGCGCTGGAGCAACGTTTCCTGCTGGATGGTGCTGCAGTCGCGACTATTGCGGATGCTGCCATCTCTGATTCAACGGACCATGATCTGGATGCGGCTATCGAGTTGTTACCTGTATCCAAAAATGGATTGGAGAGCGATTCCAGCTTTGAATTGTCCGCAACTATAAATGTTATTGAAGGATCGTATTCAGCTGAGATTGTGTTCATTGACGGTGCGGTTGGAGAGAGTGCAAGTGCTGACGTCGAGGATCTGATAAATAGTATTGACCCGTCAATACCAGTGTACTTCATTGACACAGCATCTGATGGTATACAGCAGATCATCGCAGTTATCGGCAACTATACCAACATCGATGCAATACACATTGTTTCTCATGGTAAGCAGGGTGAGATTACTCTTGGCTCCGGCGTTCTGAATAGCCATAGCATGCAATCAGAATACTTATATGAGTTGGAAACAATCGGTGAAGCTCTCTCAGAGCACGGAGATATACTGCTTTATGGCTGCGACTTTTCGGCGGGGACTGAGGGTGAAGCGGCTACAGCGCTGCTGGCTAAGCTTACCGGTGCTGACATCGCAGCCTCCACCGATTGGACGGGAGCCTCTGACCTAGGAGGTGACTGGGATCTTGAAGGAACAGTTGGTGTCGTTGAAACACAGGCATTTGCTGCATTGTCCTATTCGGGGGTTCTTGTCGACACGGATGGCGACGGTGTTGATGATGCAAATGACCTGGATGACGATAACGACGGGATTATTGATTCGGAAGAAGGGTTTACTTTCGAAAATCGAACCTTTGCGTTAAACAGTTCAGCCAGTACGGCAGGTGGAGTTGGTGTCGGTGAGCTTGTGTTTGAAGATCTGGATGGCAATCAAATTATTATGTCGCTGGAGGGCACCGGCACCAGTTCTTCTGTCGCAACGGCTGGTACGATGGACTACTGGCATAACGCCACCAATGAACCGGAGGTCAGAGTAACAGGCTTGTTAGCTGATGGCGTAACACCGATGGATATTAGCTTCCTCAATCTTTCAGGGTTGCGGGATATTGATGCCGTTGATTCAAGAGATTCATTTGGATTTGATGTTGCAGGCACCTGGAGTAATACGAGTGGTCTTGCGGTATACCAGATCGATACATCAGCACCTCAAAACGGAACACTCGTCAGTGGCACCGCTGCACCTGGCACCGTCGACTTTCAGCCCTTTGTCGATGCAGGTGCAACATCTGAAGTGATCTTGAATACAAA
>CAYZVB010000285.1:0-5133 GCA_964481315.1 uncultured Granulosicoccaceae bacterium | reverse complement strand
GCATAACGGAGGGCCGGGCTTCGATGCGATATTCACACCCGACACTCCAACCAGCAGCCTCACCATGTTCATTCGAGATGTCGAGGGGGCCCACTATATTCTGGGGGCGTTTTCGTCAACCGAACTTAGCGGTTTGGTCAAAGTGGCGCGTGACACCGACAAAGATGGCCAGCCTGACCATGTCGATCTGGATAGTGACAACGACGGTATAAGTGATCTGTATGAGAGTAGTGATATCGCCGGAATAACACTCGATGCTGATGGCAACGGCACGCTTGATCAGACCGAAACAGCTGATAGCGATGGCGATGGCCTGATGGATGTCTTTGAAGATGGCAACCTTGCGGCAGATGTTGGCACGACGCCAGTGGATAGCGACCTGGATGGCATCACCGATCAGCTTGACCTCGATAGCGATAACGATGGCATTGCCGACACCATTGAAGCGCGTCCCACCGCGGGCTACGCAGCCAACGACGGTGATGTAACCAACAACGACGCCGATGGTGATGGTGTTATTGATATCTTTGACACCAACGACGGGACCACCGGTGATTTTGGCGGAACGCACGCCAACTTTAATGCCCCGGTTGACACCGATGGTGATGGCACGCCGGACTATCTCGATGATGACAGCGATAATGATGGTATTGACGATGTTACTGAAAGTGGCTTAACACCGGGTGCAGATAGCGATGGTGATGGTATCGCCGATAATGTCGCGCCAAACAGTTATAACGATCCCGAGGGAGTAATTGCTAATCCGTCTGCCGATCTGGACAACGAAACCGGTGACACCAGTGAAGTCGGTTACCGTGAATTTGACGCTACCATTGGTGCTGCCAAATCAATCAGCGCCGGGCCAACATTACAGGCAGATGGTACTTATGCACTGACATACTCTGTGGTCATAGAAAATACCGGGGCAATTGACCTTAGCGATCTTTCCGTTGTTGAAAATCTGTCTGCAGGATTCGGGGCCGCGTTCGTCAGCGCTGGTAATCTTACGCTTGCCAGCGGACCGAGTGATGTGGACTCTGTTATTGCTATCGACTCGACAAACTGGGATGGCTCTGGAACCAGCGAGTTAATGGACAATAGCAGCACTGCTACGCAACTTGCGGCCGGTGATTCTTTTACTGTTACCTTCGATGTGGTTATTAATCCGACCAATTCTGCACTGGACAACCAGGTGGTGGTATCGGGTACTGCGCTTGATAGCAATGGTAATCCGTATACCGACGCCTCTGGTGATCCGATTGTTGTCACTGATAATTCAGACAGCGGTACTGATCCGGATACCAATAACGTCGGTGAAAATGGCGATACCGGTGGTACGGATGATCCGACACCTCTGTATTTGCCAGCTATTGGCCTTGCAAAAGTTGCCGGTGATGCAACCCCTAACGGTGACAACTTTGATGTGACCTTCACATTGAACTGGGAAAACACCGGTAATGTTGCGCTCGATAGTGTTGAAGTTTTCGATGATATAGCCAGTCAATTTGGTGCTCAGTTTATTAGTGCGTCAATAGACAGCGTTTCTACCAGTGGCACGGCAACAGTAGCTGCCAATGCCGGCTGGAGTGGCAACACCACACAGTCACTGGTGACGCACACCGGTGATGACCTGGCCGTTGGCGACACCATCCAAATCGTTTTTACCGCAACCATCGATCCTGATGCCGGTGGCACTTCAACTTCCGGGCTTGCAAACTCTGCAACGTCTGACGCAACCGGAGTTAACCCAACTACCGGTCTGCCGGACGCCAGCCTGTCAACCACAGATACTTCAGACAACGGCACCAGCCCGACCTCTGAAAATGGTGGTGATGAAGACTCGGATGGTGTGTTTGGCAATGATCCGACGCCGATTGTTATTCCTGATATTTCGGTGGCCAAGGAAGTGTTTGGAACTCCCGTTGCGCTGGCGAATGAAAACTTTTTGGTTACCTATCAGCTGGTGATAGAAAACACCGGTAACGTAGACCTGGCAGATGTTTCAGTCAATGATAATATCGCGACGCAATTTGGTGCAGCCTTTGTCGGTGCAGGTTCTTTGACTTTGATAACCGGACCTGCGGATGCAGGTAGCAGTATCGCTATCGACGGTGCATGGGATGGCAATGCCACGACCGAAATGGTCGATCAGGCAGCTCCGACATTACTGAGTGTGGGAGACTCCTTCACCGTTCAGTTTACCGTCGAAGTTGACCCGGATGCGACAGGTACATCTTCTGCGCTGGATAACCAGGCCACAGCCGGTGGTGATGCTGTCGATGATAATGGCGATCCGATCAACAATTCCAGCGGTGATCCGATTGTGGTTACCGACGACAGCGACAACGGTACTGATCCAAACAGCAACAATGGACTCGGCACATCAGATGACTCGACGCCATTAGCACTTCCCGATTTCAAACTGGCGAAGCAGGCAAACAGCGTTGCTGACGTCGCTGGCCTAAGTAGTGTTTTTGATGTGACTTACCTGGTGGTGCTGGAAAACACCGGTACCATTGAACTGACCAACCTTCAAATTACTGATGACATCACCCTGGTAACCAACTTTGGTGATGCCTATGACCCGAGCGTGCTCGCAGGAGCGACTGATCGCAGCGGGCTGGTAACTGCACCTTCTATCGTAGCGAATACACTCGCGAACCCAGCGGACCTGCCAACCCTTAATGGCGGTTTCTTTGGTGGTGCCGGTGCAACAGGTATATTTGATGGCACCAGTGGCGCTTTACAGCCCGGTGAACAGATCACTGTGTCTTATACCGTTCGAATAGATGGCGCAGAACTTCTGAATGGCCCTGACGCTACCACAGCACCTAACCCGGGTAACCAGGTTCAGGGCAGTGCAGACTCAGCTGAAGGGTCTGTCACCGATGATTCAGATGCCGGGTTAAACCCGAATACTGACAACGGTGCAGGAACCACCGATGATCCAACACCATTTGAGATACCACAGGTTCGATTGTGGAAAGAGCACGGAGATTCTGTTAGCAACGGCGACGGAACTTCAACTATTACGGTGACGCTGCGTGTTGAAAACACCGGCACTGTCAATTTGACCAGCCTTTCATTAACTGAAGATCTTGCCACACAGTTTGGCGATGCGTTTATATCGGCTTCGCAGCCATCGATTGACGCCGCACTTGCACCTGGCAGCACTGTGCCTGCGGGTTTGATTAACTCAGCATGGGCCGGTAATACCGCGGTGGATATGTTTGATCCGACGGAGACTTCAGAGGTTCTTGTACCAGGTGAAGAGTTTTCTGTCAGTTTCGATGTTGTTGTCGATCCGGATTTGCTCGATGACGCTTCAGACTACATTACCAATACTGCTGATGTGACAGCGGCGGGTCAGAATTTCGATGGGTCGAGCGTACCTGTTTCTGATCAAAGTGGTCTTGATACCGGAACCGGACTCGATAGCGATGAGCCGACAAGTGCGGTTGTGCCTGAAATTGCCGTAGCAAAAGCTGCGGGTGATGCGATTGCTAATGGTGAAAATTGGGACATTACATTCAACCTGGTGGTTGAGAACACAGGCTCAGTCAATCTTAATGAACTAACACTGTACGACGATATTGCTGCCGAATTCGGCAATGCGCTGGTTAACGTTTCCGGGCTTGCAGTTCAAAACTTTACCGGTAGTGGCAGCGCGCCAACAGCCAACACAGGCTGGGCAGCGGATACTACATTAAGCCTCTTTAACGATGATGGTTTTCTGGAGCCGGGTGATCGCTTTGAAGTGGTATTCACAACAACGATTGATCCGGATGGCGTAGACAGCGTTTCGCAGGTGCTGGACAACCAGGCAACGGCTGGTGGTGATGCGGTTGATGATTCGGGTAATCCACTGACTAATGGTTCCGGTATTCCACTTGTCGCCAGTGACGATTCTGACAGCGGTACTTCTCCGCAGGGTAGCAACCCCGGTGAAGAGGGTGATTCCGGCAGTGCCAACGATCCAACGCCGATTATTATCGCTGATGTAGCAGCAGCAAAAGCAGTTGTCGGTACGCCAACGCTGCTGGCCAACGGTAACTTCGAAGCAACCTATCGGGTAGTGGTTGAAAATACCGGTACAGTCAATCTTGCGAACCTGACACTCGCGGAAGACCTGTCTACACAGTTTGGCAGTGCCTACGTGAATGCCTACGGTCTGTCACTGACAACAGCGCCGGCTAATGCTGCAAGTGCAGTGGTACTTGATACAGCGAACTGGAATGGCGGCAGTGCAACAGAAGTTGTGGACACCACAGCGCCTTCAGTGCTCGCTGTGGGTGACTCGTTTATCTTTGAATTTACGACAGAAATAGCATCTTCCGGCGCTACACTCGAAAATTCTGTGACTGTCGGTGGCGACGCCGTCGATGCCGGTGGCAATTTGCTGACAGATTCATCCGGTACGCAGATCACTGCAACCGATGATTCAGACAGCGGCACGGATGCTTCCGAAAACAATCCAACTGCCCCGGGTGACACCGGAGCCTTTGACGATCCTACGCCGATTGTGCTGCCGGATGTTGCCGATCTGGTGACGGTTAAATCACTGGTGAGTGGAGACAGCACACCGGATGAAGGCAGTGTGGTGACATTTGCAATTGCAGTGACCAACGACGGCCGTAACGCTGCGACCGGTGTTTCACTGACCGATCTGCTGCCAGGTGGCTTAACTGCGACCGCCGGTAATGGTGCGGTGACTCAGGGCAGTTACAACGGCACAACAGGCGAGTGGTTAGTCGGTTCACTGGCGGTGGGTGAGACGGCAACGCTCACACTCGAAGGCACAGTAGATGTTGGTGAAGGTGGTAACACCATCAGTAACGTGACCACTGCCGCCACCGGTGACCAGCTCGACCCGGCTACTGTCGGAGACGATCTGACCGAAGCGGTAGACGTTGATCCGAATGCTGATCTGGTAACAGTGAAAACTCTTGCCAGTGGCAACAGTGTGCCGCTGGAGGGCGAGACAGTCACTTTCCAGATAGCAGTCGATAACAACGGTGCAGCACAGGCGACGAATGTATCACTGACCGACTTATTGCCGGCAGGCTTAACTGCTACGGCCAATAATGGCACGGTAAGTCAGGGCAGTTATGATGCAGTCACTGGTGTGTGGAC
>CAYZVB010000284.1:0-7294 GCA_964481315.1 uncultured Granulosicoccaceae bacterium | reverse complement strand
AGGCAAGTGTTGCAAGGGCGGTTAATAAAATAACGCTGCCGTAGAATATTTTATCTTTACGGCTTAGTTTTAGTTTGACCTTGTTTTGTTTTTGTTTGCTGACTTTGTCCATGTTTCGATCCTTCGGTGTTGCTGTGCCTGGTGTTATGCGGGATATCGGCTAGAACTGATAGCTGGTTGAGAGGTTAAGATTAGGGGGCTGCAGGTAGCTGAAAAACGTGCGTGCGGCTTTGTGGCGTTTGAATACTGTTGGAAGACTAATACCAACGCCAACATAAACATGACGCTCCGGTCCGTTCTCCAGTGGGCGGTCAAATGATCGAAAGCCTCTGGTGTAATAGCCGGTTTGCAGTTCCAGCCATCTCAGCGGCGTATTGGAGAAGCGTTCTATTGCATCACCCTTCAATGCAATCAGATGGCGCATACCTGAGTAGTCGGACGCGGCATCTTCGGTTAAATCAAAGCCCGCCGACGGCCAGTATTCCATACGTATGTCAATCAACTCGTCGAGTTGCGGATTCGTTGCCAGAGCCCACGATGCCAGCACGCCGCCAGCGTCTGCGATCAAGTCTTCGAAAGAAAAACCGTATTTTGACGAAGTGGCATCGCCGATTTCCAGTAGCGTCATGGTTGCCAGCGCGGTAAGCGCTGCGGTTTTCTCGGGCTTGTTGACACCTTGTCTGCGGAAGTCCCACAGCAGCAGGTCTGCCAGCGCATAAGACATATAAAAATGTCCGGTTTTGTCTGCTCCGCCTGCGTGTGTGTTGGCACCGAACCAGCCTTCACGTTTGAACTTCGGGCTGTGCTGAAACCAGCCCCATCGGGCGATCCCCCACGCCGTCATCGCACCCGCGGTTGTGCTGAAACCGAGCAATACGGTATCGCGACTTTTACTGGGAGATTGAGCGTGAAGGGATGACGAGAAAATGGCTAATGCGAACGAAATACTCAGAGCAAATTTCATGTACAGACCGCGAAGTTGTGTACCGACCAACTGTGCAGGCACATCATTTGTGCCGTCTGCCAGGGTGGGAATGTGAACAACTGATACACGGCCAGCGCTCAACAGCGAGGCAACTTTTTAAACGATTGGAATGACGGACCCGCTGAAGTGGTTGCCTGTCCGGCAATTAACGGGGCAGCAGTCTGGCGCCTTCGGGGACCGGATCATCAAATTGTTTTAGCGACGTTAATTGCGCTTCGTTAACGAGGTGTGCGATTAGTTCCGGAAACAGCAGGGGTTCCTGCGCCGCCTCCCAAAGAAAAAAACCGTATGATCCGGGAATAGGATTGATTTCGTTAAACCAGAGTTCACCGGTTTCGCTGTCGGATAAAAAGTCGATCCGCGGCGCACCGCGGCTGCCAAGGATTTGAAACGCGCTGCGTGCGTAGTTCAACAGGCGCTGCTGAAACGCCTCCGGTAGTGGCGGGTTTATGTCCCGGGTTAAAGAGAGCATCCCCTGTGAAGGCAGAAAATCTCCCTTTGCACCGCCGGGTGACCCATCCTCGCTGGCCAGGTATTTTTCACGAAAGTCCAGCAGGTCAGTAACGCTTTTGGGGGTTTCGATGGCCGACAACTTAATCTCACCATCCGGGCATCTGCGCAGCGCAATGTTGTACTCGACAAGGTTATTCACCCGCGGTTCTACCAGCGCCACCGAATCGAGTGCCAGCACGTGGGCAATAGCAGCCGTCAGTTCAGACGCATTGTTGGCGACACCTACGCCAATGCTCGACCCAAGGTGGCACGGCTTAACGATGGCCGGGTAGCCAATATCACTTTCAATCTGTTGCAGGGTGTCAGGATTTTCTGCGGTATCCCGACTGACAGAAACATGCGGCAGCACATTGACGCCAACCGTCTTCACCAGCGCTTTAGTGGCATCTTTACGCATAGCAATAGCAGAATTAATTGAAGAGAATCCGGTTGTCGGAATTCCGATCGTTTCGAAGTACCCCTGTATCCTGCCGTCCTCGCCATACGGCCCGTGAAAAACCGGCAACACGCAGTCGACACGCAATGGCTCGTTACCGGCAATTTGGCAGGCCGGTCCGGCGTCGCCCCACAGGAATGAAACCGGTTTTAAGCCGGAAGGCTTTGGCGTGAACTTGCTGACATCGCGAAGTTGAGGTCCGGTAACAAAGCGATTTTCAAAATCGACATAAACCGGCAGCACGTCGAAATACCGGTTATCCACCGCATCCATCAGTTGCGAAGCAGTGACCACGCTCACGTCGTGCTCCTGGCTCGGTCCTCCGAAGATCACTGCAATCCTGATTTTTCTTTGAGTCTGCACTTACGATTCCGGAAGTTTAACTACCCGGACCGACTGAGTAGAAGGTCGTGGCGTCTGCAGGTTGAGTTCGGCGGCGAACAACCGATCGGTGTGTTTCGCTGCGTTGATCTGTGCCACACAGACAGGTAGTCGGTAATTAATACACAGGTGTAACCTGCGGTGATGCATCATGAGCCGATAGAGCGAGTCAAGCGCGATGTGTGTATTATTGCATGAGTGTTGTGCGTTCGGCTGCGCGCATTATAGGACTGATTACAGGCAATATGAACCACGTTAGCATTGGTAACGAAAAAGCGACCCCGGTAGTGTATGCGCATGGCTGGGGGCGCAGCTACCACGACTTTATCCAGGTGGCAGAATCACTGGCGCCGGTAACACATTCCACTCTCCTCGACTTACCCGGCTTTGGTGACTCACCACGTCCGGATGACACCTGGGGGTCTGGTGAATATGCAGATCACTGTGCACAGTTTCTGAAACAACGCGGTGTACCTTCGGTGATCTGGGTCGGGCACTCGTTTGGCGGCAGGGTCGGTTTACAGTTAGCAGTCAGACACCCGCAACTAATAAGCGGATTGGTGCTGGTGGCCAGTGCCGGAATCCCGCTGCCGAAATCGCGCGCGCGACAATTAAAGCGCCGGTACCGCCAGTTTCGTTTCAAAATGGCAAAGCGTCGTGCCACCACCGAAGAACAGACAAAGCAGCTCGAACAGCAGTACGGCAGTGCTGACTACCTGCAAAGCGCAGAGCTTGGGTTGCGCGATATTTTTGTCAAAGTTATCGGTGAAGATCAAACCAGCGACGCCAGGAAAATCAAAACACCGACCACACTCGTATACGGAAACAGGGACACCGAAACACCGGTGGCGATTGGTGAAAGGCTTAGTACGCTAATCGAAGGTTCACAACTGGTATGTTGCCCCGAATTTGATCACATCGACATACTGAATCGCGGCCGTCACCAGATTGCGTTATCAGTGAAAGAACTGATTAACGGAGCAAAAGCTTAATGGCTGCCTTAGCGATGTTGTTATTCGGCCTTGCGCTGGCGGTTCTGCTGGCAGTTCGTTGTAATACTTTACTGGTCTATTTTCAGCAGGAGGAATACGACAGCAATCGGTTCTTCACCGCCTGGAAAGAGGTCAGGCTGTACGACGTCATTGCGTCCCTTGTAATTGTTGTTTTTCTTATTCTGATAGCAATTGCCGGTAATAGTGCAGCTTTGGTTGTCGTGATGTCACTGCTGCTTCTGGCAATTGCCCGGCGTGAGCATCGTTACCAGTATAAAAAACCTTTGGTTAATACCGAAAGGCTTCGACGCACTAGGGCAGTGTCGCTTTGTATGCTGATATTACTGGCATTAGTTGCAACTGTATTCATGCCGCTTGCTGTTTTTGTTTTGCAGCTTGTACCCGTAGTAATTGTTGGCGCCAACCTGTTGCTGATGCCCGCACAGAAACGAACCAATGAAGGCTTTATTAATGAAGCGAAGCAGCGTTTGAGTGAAAACAATGCACAGCGTATTGGAGTTACCGGTTCGTTTGGTAAAACCACCGTGAAGCATATGCTCGCAGAAATGCTCGAAGTTGGCGGGCCGGTGTTTTACAGCAAGGGCAGTGTAAATACTGTGTTGGGTTTAACCCGTCACATCCGCCAGAGACTACAACCTGCTCACCGTTACTTTGTGGCTGAAATGGGGGCCTATCAACGAGGTTCTATTCAGCGACTGTGCGAATTTGTGCAGCCTGGCTACGGCATTGTTACCGCCGTGGGTGAAGCACATGCTGAACGCTTCGGTGGCATCGAAACCACTGCAAAGGCGAAGGCAGAACTGGCACAGTGGGTTTGCGGGCAGCAGGGAATACTGGTGACCAGTGAAGATGTCATGACCCATCTGCCATTTAGTCAGCTGCTACAACAGCACAAAGACTGTTTTGTGGTTGTCGGCCACAATGATGATTGTGACGTTCAGATCGTAAGCAGTGAGCTAAGGGAAGGTAAGTGGCACATTCGTCTGCGCTTTGCAGCCAATGAAACCTTCGACTACACCATTCCACTGCTGGGTAATCATAACGTGATGAATTCAGCGCTCGCCGTTGCTCTGCTGCATGCGCTGGATGCATCGTTATTGTCACAGCTCGCACCGAAAATGGCAGAGTTACAACAGGTTACACACCGCCTTGAGTTGCGCGAAGTACCCGGTGAAGCAGCAATTCTCGACGACGCCTACAACTCCAACGAAAAAGGCTTTAACAACGCTATTGAAGTGCTGCGACAGCTGGCCGACGAGCGCGGCGGAAGAGCCGTGGTTGTCACCCCGGGTATCGCGGAGCTTGGAGACGAGCACGACGAAGTGCACACCCGGCTTGGTGCCCGGTGCGCAGAGCTGTGTGACGTTGTGGTAGTAGTGAACCCCGCGAGGATCAACACCTTTGTTAGCGCGCTTTCCGGTGCGCAGGCTACCGTTATTGAAGTGCCCTCGCTGCAGGAGGCGCGTGAAAAACTGTCTGAACTTGCTTTGACAACATCTGACGTTGTGCTCTACGAAAACGATCTGCCTGATATTCTCGAAGAAAAACGCTTGTTATAACCACCAGAATTTCCTCCGTCCGACATTAGCCCGCTGTTCCGCACAAACCGCACAGCGAGTGCTTGCGGCTGCCTCCTAATACCGTGACAATGCGGGACGAGCAGAGGTCAAGCGGCTCACCTGACCTGACTGCTTCATGCCCAATGGAGCGGGCATTCGAGCAAGACAACATTGATGTTGGAGAATTCATTGGACGACGATGTTCAAAACCGGAATGTAAAAACCGGTGATGTTCAGCAATGGCTCGCCGGTCTGGGCTTCGAACATCTGGCCGCAACCTTCGAGGAAAACGCCGTTGACTGGGTTCTGCTGCCGGAAATTAACAACGAAGATCTGAAAGATCTGGGTGTCACAGTCGACCCATCCTCTGCTACCGCTAATTTGCAGCCTGCTGCAGAGAATCTGGCTGTGCAAAATGTGCCGGCCGAAGCCGAGTTCCGCCTGCTCACGGTAATGTTTTGCGATATGGTGGGCTCCACCGCGTTGTCTACCAGTCTCGATCCGGAACAACTAAGAAGCATTATTGCGCGTTTCCAGCGTGCCTGCGCCGAAGCAGTCGAGCCGCTTGGCGGGTTTGTCGCACGTTACATGGGCGACGGTGTACTGGTGTATTTCGGTTACCCGCGAGCTAATGAAAACGATGCCGAGCGTGCGGTGTCTGCCGGTCTTGCCGTGACTGAAGCCTGCCGTTTGGCGACAGATCATGAAGTGCGGGTCGGAATTGCCAGCGGTCGTGTCATCGTTGGTGATCTGCTGGGTCACGGGCCGGTGCAGGAACGCACGGTGGTGGGGGAGACACCTAATCTGGCGGCCCGTCTGCAGGCACTGGCCGGCCCGGGAAGCGTGGTGGTGTCAGACACCACACGGCGTCTGGCGGGCGGTGGATTCGACTTTGACGATTTCGGCACGCATAAACTCAAAGGCTTTAACTCCCCGGTCAACGCCTGGCGTGTACTTGGCACGCGGGCCATTGCCAGCCGTTTTGAGTCGAACCGAAACTCCGCGCTCAATCCCCTGTTTGGTCGCAATACTGAACTCATGCTGTTACTCGATCGATGGGAACTGGCCTGCGGGGGTGAAGGGCAGGCGGTTTTCGTGTCAGGTGAAGCTGGTATAGGCAAGTCTCGTCTGGTCGAGGGACTGCGACATGAAGTGGCGAACTTTCCACATATTTCATTTCGCTACCAGTGCTCGCCGCATTTCTCCACCAGCGCTTTTTACCCGGTCATTTCTCAACTGCAGAGGGCGGCGAAATTCGAAACCGGAGATACTGTTGATCAGAAGTTAGACAAGCTCGAAACGCTGTTAAAAAAATCCACTATCAGCGGAACCAGTGATGCACAGATTTTTGCACATCTGTTGTCGCTGCCGGCCGAGCATCGCTACGGCAAGCTCGACCTGACGCCTCAGGAAATTAAAACCCGCACGCTTGAAGTGTTGTTGAATCAGGTGTTTTTACTGGCTGAAAAAGAGCCGGTGCTGTTCCTGGTTGAAGATACTCACTGGATTGATCCTGCCAGTGAAGAGTTTCTGGAGCTGTTTATCGGCAGGCTGGAACAGTCGCGTGTGTTGCTGGTGGTCACGCATCGTTCGGACTGGCAGCCAAATCTGTTAGGCCACAATAATATTTCGTCGCTGCAACTCAACCGGCTTGGAAAATCCTCGTGTGCATCAATCGTAAGGGCAGTGGCAGGCGACTTTATTTCTGAAGATGTGGTAGATCGTATTGTCAGTCGCACAGACGGTATTCCGCTGTTTATCGAAGAGCTTACCAAGTCACTGGTTGAGGGCGGGCTGGATATCGCAGAAGCTGATATACCCGCCACGTTGCAGGCGTCATTGTTAGCGCGAATTGATCGTCTTAGTCCGCAGGCTAAAGAGATTGTTCAAATCGCGGCTGTGATTGGGCGTGAAGTACCAGCCGAGTTACTTGAGGCTGTAGCCAAAGACAAGCTCAATTCACTTAACGTTGGTGTAAAACAGTTGGTGCAGACTGAGTTTTTGTTTCAGTCAGGCACACCAAAGCACCTGGTCTATACCTTCAAACACGGACTGGTGCAGGACTCTATATACGAAAACATGTTGAGTGATGTCCGACAGCAGCAGCACCAGAACGTTGCCGAAGCACTGGTGCAGCAGTTTCCACAAATTGTTGAAACAGCACCGGAGCTGGTCGCACATCACTATACCGAAGCGGCCTGTGATGAAACTGCAATAACCTACTGGCACCGAGCCGGAAAGCGCTCTGCCGGTCGCTCTGCCGATGCAGAGTCGGTTGCTCAGTTGCGGCGCGGTATTAGTATTATCGAACAATTGCCAGGTACGGCAGAACGGCTGCAGCAAAACCTCACGCTGCATATGGATCTGACAGGGCCGTTAATTGCCATCGGTGGCTATGGCTCCGGGG
>CAYZVB010000283.1:0-7296 GCA_964481315.1 uncultured Granulosicoccaceae bacterium | reverse complement strand
GACCCATACCAGAGAATTAGCCCAAATTATATATCTTTTCTCAGCAGCGAAGATAAATAAGCCTTGACAATCTTGTTTTG
Source organism: uncultured Granulosicoccaceae bacterium (assembly GCA_964481315.1). Lineage (GTDB taxonomy): Bacteria > Pseudomonadota > Gammaproteobacteria > Granulosicoccales > Granulosicoccaceae. The sequence goes on along the minus strand of CAYZVB010000283.1, from coordinate 7,216 downwards.
TAGTGGGGGTGGAGCTTTTTAATATTAATTACTTAGAGGAAAAATTGTTAATGAAGACAATTGTAAAAACAGTAGAAGCTCCCTAAACTACGAAGAAATACAATCGATTTAAAGGTGTATTACTCCCCTTAGTTTTCAACTCTCTGGTCGTGCCTTTCGAGTGAGTGATACGGGTAAAGGTATCTACGTTTCAAAGTGGAAGGCAGGGTTTCTCAGTTGAATTAGTTCTATATCGCAGAAGGGTAAATATTTCTTTGAGCTACTGGAAATGCGCCAGTCGCTAACTGCACCTCAGGAAAGTGTTGATATTACTTCACTGGATGTAGAGCGTGCTGCCGACGAGTCAGACCGTGCCACACAGGAAGAGCAATACTGGATTCAGGTGCACATGAAAGAGCGTGAAGCAATGCTGATTCGGGATATCGACAAAGCACTGCACCGCGTTCGAACCGGAGACTACGGTTTCTGCGAAGACACCGGTGATGAAATAGGCATTGAAAGACTACTGATTCGCCCTACTTCGCGCTACACCGCCGAAGCCCAGGCCCGTCGGGAACTGCAGATCCGACAGTACGCTACTGCTTAACCAGCTACCAGTGATTATCAATATCGCGGTAGCTTCTAATGATATACGCAAGACGCCTGAAAACTTTCAGGCACACACAGGCAATGAGTATCGGGTAGATCATACTACTCGCACGCCAGATAAGTCTCGTTTGCCAGTCCGCCGTCGCGCCATATAGCTGAATAGCCCAGCGCCTTGGCAAGCTCACAGGCCGGTGTAAAATCAGGCACCAGGTCGTCATACTCCGCCATAAATACCGGTTTGTTATTTTCGACAAACACACTGGCCGCGTTACACCAGTTATCAACGTAACAGTCTTCGGTCAGCATCCAGTCAACATCACCAACAACGTCTGCTGCCATCTCTTCGGCATTCTTTAGTCCGATACTTAAACCACGTGCGTGGGCTTCCTGTGCAAGCCAGCGGATGTAAGCTCTGCTTTCATCCAGTGTCATCATGAAGTTGGTACCGATGTTTACTACGTTGCCATTGGCGTCGCGTGATTCGTAGTTATGAGCATCAACGTTGTCCGTTTCAATGGCATCAAACCCTTTGGCCTTGCAGGTATCCATACGCGCACGCATGACATCGGCAAATACCTGGTAATTGCCATAGTCAATCCACTGTTCATCGACCAGATCTTCGTATTGCTCACCGACGATAGACTCTGGAAATAGTGCCGCATCCGGTCGCCACGCCTCAACAGTACCGGCACTGAAGTAACAGATAACTTTGGTACCGCGGGTTTTAAGTTCCTGAACGATTTCTACCGGCACGTCAATGTCGAGGTTATAAACATCAACGTTGAAACTTGTGTCAATTTCGCCTTGCAGCTGCCACTGCCAGGTCAGGTTGTCACTTGCCTTTGGCTGCCACCAGGTCACAGGCAAAGCAGCGTCAGGGGTGCCCACGACCGGTGCACTGCCCGTGGCAGACAACTGGCGAGTGTCGTTACATGCAGTCAGCGCCAACACACTGCTGCAGGCAATAACGCTGAAAACCGCTTTACGGGCAGATTCGGTAACAAGTGAAGTAACCATCATAGATATTTTCCGGTAGTCATTTTCCGGTCAGCACCTTAACGGCAACTGAGCCTGAAAGAACCGTCCAGTGATAACGGCAGAAACAGCGTTTGAAAGCCGTACTCAAGTGAGGTAGCGCAGATAGCAGCACGCTCATCCGGGTAATCTATGACCGGCTCAAGGGCATTGCCCTGCTCGTCAAAGACCAGATACTCAGCATTAAAAACCGGCTTACCGGCTTCAATCATCGGTCGGTAGCCTTCGCATTCGTTGTACTGAAAGCACTCCTCATTGATCACAAGATCAAAGTAGTCCGAGAGTTCAACAATCAATTCAACGTTGTTTTTCAGTGCCACCGCAAGGTTTCTTTTATGCGCTTCGTTGGCAAGCACTTTTACGAATTGTTTCTGATCATCCAGCGTGAAGCTAAAGCCGGAATCGGCACTTGGAATCCAGCCGTCAACGTTATCGAGTTCAACACCGTCACATCCAAGTCGCACTGCCATATCCATACGGTTGGCCATAAGCTTGGCGACCAGCGGATCAGTCACATCCAGCCATCTCTCGTTAGGGAAGTACTGGTGCGGGTTACCAAGCTCAAGTTCAGAGAACAGGGCCGCATCTGCGCGCCAGGGCTCATAGGTTCCCGCAGAGAAATAACAAATGACCTGACGCCCCATGTCGCGCAGTGGTGTAATTGAGTCAACGCTCAGCTGCGCAAACATGTCGATCACATAGACGTCGGCTTCGTACTCGAGATTGATGGCTGCACTGGAACCATTTAGTTGCCAGTTCCAGGTTGTATCAGGAGTAAACCTGACCCACGAACCATCAAGGATGGGCGCACTGCCATCGTCTATCACCAGTGCTTTCGCACGGGCAAGATCAAGGTTCTCTTCTATGACATCAGTTGACACAGGAAAGACGACAGGGTCTACGCTGTCGCTGCCACCGCAGGCAGACAACACGGCACAGGCCAGCGTCAAGGCGGAAAGTTTTCGAACCGTCTTGGACATCAATCTCCAACTCCATTAATAAACCGTATTAAACGGTATCCACAGTTAACCTAAATCGTAGCGGCAGACTGCTGGAAAAATAGACGGAGCCTTTGTCAGGATTTCTGGTGCTTCAAATTTTCATGCAGACAAGTGGCATTTTCGCTCGACAAGCGCCTCCAGAGCGCCATGCCACAGGGTGTAGTACTGTTCGCCGTCAACGATGGAAGATGACTTTTCAAACTCTGCGATATGCGCACTGAGTTCATCAGCCCACTCAACCCAGGTAAACACACCGGACTCATGCAGCTGCACAGCCATCGCAAATGTTTTTGCCTGCCACGGAGCAGCGAAAACAGGTTCTCCATCCTCAACGGGCATACCGGTAAACTGAGCGGTGTCCATCAGTAAATTCTCATCGGGCTTAAATAAAAACAGTAAAAACAAATCGTGACACTGCAGCACTAAAAACCACCAGCAGCGGACGGGTTATGCCAAAGATCACTGCAGGCCCTGCAACGATGCAATGTGCTGTTGCAGGCTCAGCAGGTACGGTTCAAACAAATCCAGGTGAACGCTACTGCCGTTACAGGCCGAGTCACCCCATAGCGTGTCAGCAGCAAAGCAAACGCAATACAGGTGTGCAGGCTTTTTACTGCCGCTGGCCGCATGTTCGTCGGCATATATATGTGAACCGTAGTGGCTGACTATTCGACCGGCTTTACCCTTTACGTAGTCCGGTGCTCTGGTATGCGATGTTGTGTTGTCTGCCTTCACAACGACGGTATCACCGACATTAAATAGTGCCGGCGCATCATCCGGCAGCGTGGTCGGACCACCAGTGGCGAGAATTTCATCGACCCGCTGCGGAGTGACCGCACTCTCTGCGGCCGGCTGCTCTGCAACACCGGTACGCAACTCCTGTTCTGTTATCAGTCCCTGCTCCAGCAGCAGTATCTCCAGACCATGCAGCCAGTGCTCGTAGTAACTGCCGGCCAGATACTCTACCGGATCGGCACGTTCACGAGCGAAGCGGGATTGATCCAGGTTCCACTTGCCAAGCATGCCGCACGCCAGCGTCAACGCAAAAACTCTCTCTTCCCACGGGTGGATAAAGTTTTCCTGCTGCGAGTGATCTACCGCTCCGTGGCCGTGCTTACCGCCAAGATCGTGGGCCCCGTTCACGCCACAGCACTCAGCACATCGACGCCAATCATTGAGTCGCGGGTTACCAGTTCAGCAAGCTGCTCTTCTGAATAGTCTTCGGACCCCGCCGGTCGCATGGGCAGCACCAGATAGCGAATTTCCGCGGTGGAGTCCCAGACCTTAATTTCAACGTGATCGGCCAGTTCAACGCCGAATTCACTGAGCACCTCTCTTGGCTCGGAAACCGCGCGGGCACGATAGCTCGATGCTTTGTACCAGGCCGGAGGCAACCCCAACACCGGCCAGGGATAACACGAGCACAGCGTACAGACCACCATGTTATGCGTGTTTTCAGTGTTTTCGACGCACACCATATGCTCTCCCTGACGCCCGCCAAAACCCAGTGTGTCAATCGCTGCAGTAGCATCACTAAGCAGCGCTTCACGAAAATTTTCATCGGACCATGCTCGGGCCACTACGGCCGCACCGTTTTTTGGACCGACCCGGTGTTCATAAGTATCGACCAGCTTATCGAGTGATTCGGGATCAACCAGTTTCTTGTCAATTAACAATGCTTCGAGCTTCTTAACACGTTCTTCAATTTCAGAAGCCGGTGCATGATGATGATGGTCTGAAGGCAGGTCGTTCATAATACAGTTATCCGTCAGTCTGGTCGGTACGCCTAAGTCTGCACAGCTATAAATCTGTGCCACGTCGGTAGCATACACACAACTACTCGAAGGTTACAATCAGCGCGCGCGCATCGATTCAGGCTACAATGTGTGATCTCGTTTTCACCATGCGGATCTGTGATGGGCAAATTTTTTTTATTCCTGCTGTTACTGGTACTGGCGTTTACCGGTTTTCTTTTTATACAGGCGAAAAACTCGGCCAGACAATCATCGCCGCAACTGACCGGCAACGAACTGCCGCCCTGTGGCGATAAACCGAATTGCGTGTCCAGCAGCGTAAATCCTTCAGACTCGCACTATATTGAACCACTGGAGTCTACCGACACTTCTATGCAACAGCTACAACAGTTGGTCGAGCGCGACGGCGGTACCGTTGCAGAGACTACGGATCAGCACCTGACAGCCACCTATAAGAGCGGGTTATTCGGTTTTATCGACGATCTGATCCTGCTTCACCGCGATGGGAAAATTCACGTGCGTTCATCATCACGTGTCGGCTACAGTGATTTTGACGCCAACCGTAAACGGGTTGAGCGGCTGCGTACTGCGTTGTCGCAACAAAGCAGCTGAACGCAAAATAATACAGTCACTGACGATTTACGCCACGCAACCAGTGGCTATACTTAGCTGACTTAGCCCTGCTGCCACCGTACTAGCAAAACACCATGTCAGACATCCAGATACCACCAGACACTGAAAGCGACAAAGGAAGTGCACCTGAAAATGCACCCGACGCGCTGCTGAGTAATATAGAGTGTCGAGTACTGGGGGCACTGATGGAAAAACAACTCGCCACACCCGATAACTACCCGCTGACTGTAAACAGCCTGATCAGTGCGGCCAACCAAAAGTCCAGCCGCGAACCGGTCAGCAGCTATCAGCAGGGAGAAATCGTCAAAACCCTGCGCGATCTGGAGTCACGCAGATTTGTACGCTATGAAATGGGAGCCCGCAGTGAGCGCTACGAACAGCGTTTCACTCATGAACTCAGTTTTAGTAAAAAGCAGCAGGCACTACTGACAGTCATGATGCTGCGCGGACCGCAAACCATCAACGAATTGCAAACCCGCACGCAGCGGCTGCACGAATTCACCGATCGTGACGATCTGCTGGTCAGCCTTGAGCGCCTCACTCAGGGAGACAACCCGTCGGTGGTTGTTATACCTCGCCAGTCAGGTCAGCGTGACGACAGATACGCACATTGCCTCTGCGGCGAAGTGCAAATACCGGCGGCCTCCACCAGAGCACCAGCTACCTCCAGTGAATCATCTGAATCAGAAATCAGTCAACTCAGAGCTGAAGTACAATCACTGCGCAAGCAAATCGAAACCCTCTACGAACTAACCGGTCACACACCCGACCAACCCCAGACAAACCCTGAGAGTTAACCAGACCTATGAGCCAGAAAAAGCCCTGGGCATCACCGATGCCGGAATCACAGTTTAAGTTCATGCGTGACATTCTCGCAGCGCCAAGCCCGGTCGGACTGGAAAGCGCTATGACGCACGGCGTACTTAAACCCGAGATTGACAAGTTCGCACCAAAGCGCTGGCAGATGCACAGCTTTATTGGCAACGCCGGCGTGGTGTGGGACACGCACCCGGGTAAAGACGATATGTTCAGCGTGATGATTATTGGCCACGCAGACAAAATCCGTATGCAGGTACGCAAGATTGGCAGCGACGGTAAAATCTGGATTAATACAGACGCCTTTCTGCCGTGCACGTTAATTGGTCACGAAGTAACGCTATATAGCGAAGACCCTGAAAAACCCGGTAACTACCGTGCCATACAGGGTGGTACCGTCGAGGCGCTTGGTGCAATTCACTTCTCTGAAATGGCGCATCGCACTGGCGACAAAGGTATTTCACCAAAACAGATATACCTTGAGCTGCAAGTCCACGGCGAAGATAAACAGGCGCAGATAGAAGCACTGGGCATACGTCCGGGTAACACACTGTTGCTGAACCGCCCGATCAAACGCGGCTTCAGCCCCGACACATTTTATGGCGCATACTTAGACAACGGCCTGGGTTGTTTTGATGCCGCAGAACTGGCCCGGCTAATGGCTAAAGCGCCGGCACTGAAAAACGTTCGCACCATGTACGCGTTCGCCTCCCACGAAGAAATCGGTCGATTCGGAAGCCGGGTAATGGCCGGAGAACTCTCCCCAGATGCCATTATTGCTGTAGACGTCAACCACGATTATGTCGCCGCACCAAACATTGGTGATCGCAACATGGAACTTCTGGAAATGGGTAAAGGTTTTACACTCTCCAGTGGCGCCATTGTCAGTGAACAACTCAATGCCTACATTCAGAAGGCGGCATTGAAAAACGATATACCATTGCAAATGGATGTATGCGGTAACGACACCGGCACCGATGGCATGGCCGGAGTACTGGCCAGTGTCGACACAGCAGCTACATCAATCGGTTTCCCGATCAGAAACATGCATACCATTTCCGAGAGCGCCCACACTGGCGATGTGCTTGCCGCAATCCATGTCATCAATGAAACACTCAAAGACATGGATAAAGAGAAAAACCTGCGCGATGGTTTTAAAGCCAATCATCCGCGTCTCGACAAAGCAAAGCCTCTGGGGCACAGCAAAATCAAGAAAAAGGCTGCGGCGAAGAAAAAGCGCTAAACCGTACTGTATATTGTCAGGCACACAGGTTTTCTGTGTGCCTGTGTCAGATGGCTGACAACAGATAGCAGACGACAGATTGAAAGTCAGCAAAGTGCCCTTGTACTAAACCGCTCGCGCGGTAATCCCTTCGAGTAGATCTTCGA
>CAYZVB010000282.1:0-7353 GCA_964481315.1 uncultured Granulosicoccaceae bacterium | reverse complement strand
GAACTGGATAAAGCCAACGATGGTACCGCAGCCGCTGAAAAGCTATTGGCAACAAAGGGAGCTATCTGGAAAGCAAGCACCCAGCACGAATCAGTAAAAGGACAGCTTCAGGGATTGATGGGTCCAATCGATTCGCTTGCTTCAAAATGGAAAGGCGGGGACACAGGTGGCTCTGTGCAGCCAATCTATAACGTACTTAAACAAACTCTGGCAACTCTCGACGCTAAGTAGTAAGGACACACAGTGACTAACGAAACAGAACAAAAAGCGGAAGACAACCCCGCGGGGAAAACCACAACTGTGGTTACAGCTACCACCCCGGGTTTGATTGAAAGAATAAAATCGAGCCTTTCAGAAACGTTGGTAGCAGTCGTTGCCGGTGGTGCTGTTGCCTGGTTTTTTATCAACGGAATAGACCAGGATGTTCCGGAACTGGGTGCCGCGATGAGCAACCCGGCAGATATGGCTCAGCATTCCGCTGTAGACCAATACTCGTGCTCAACCGATGCGAACGGCTCCGGTGATAAGCTTAGCTGTCTGATGAAACCGGAAAAAAACATGTGCGCCGTGGGGTCTGGTGAACTCTGTGAAGAAGACATGGAAATCGCCAACATCGCCTGGAAGTATTTCGAAAACAACTACAACCCGGAAACCGGTCTTGTAAACGCGGTAAACAAATATCCGTCAACCACTATGTGGGATACCGGCTCGGCGCTGGCAGCCTATATTGCTGCGCGCGACTTTGACATGATCTCGCAAAAGGAATTTGACGATTCGATGATGGCCCTGCTTGAAACCATGGCAGCCATCGATCTGTTCGACAACGCGGCACCTAACAAGGTGTACAACACCAAAACCCGAAAGATGGTGGACTACGGAAACAAGGAACAACCGCTTGGTATTGGCGTTTCCGTACTTGATTTGGCGCGTCTGATTTCGTGGATGAATACACTGCAGTGCATGCACCCGAAATACTACTCACAGGTTAATGCGGTGCTGTCGCGCTGGGACTACAGCCGACTCATTATGAATGAAGAAATGTACGGCATGGCACGGGATAAGAAAGACGAAAACATTGTACATCCGCGTCAGGAAGGTCGTCTGGGTTACGAGCAGTATGCAGGAAAAATCTTTGACCGCGTCGGCTTCAGTGTTGAAACCTCGCGTTCGTACAACAATAAGTTCCGCAGCAACACCTCAATTCTGGGTGTCGATATCGCCTACGACAGTCGTGACCCGCGTGAATTTTACGCTAACAACTATGTAGTAACCGAATCCTATGCAATGGATGCCATGGAACTGGGTATAGATGACGAAAACCGTCCGTTGCTGCAGAACATATTTGATGTACAGAAAAAGCGCTGGCAGGAAACCGGCATTGTTACTGCCATTTCGGAAGATAACATCGATCGCAAACCATACTTCCTCTATAACTCAATTTACAATGCCGGATTGAAGTTCAGCACGACCAACAGTTCCGGTGAGGATTATCACCACCTGAAAAGCACCTCTACCAAAGCGGCGATATCGATGGCGCTGCTATATCCGGAAGACCCCTACAGCAAGGTGCTGATGTCAAGCGTTAGCAGCGCTTACGACCCAGAGGGTGGCTGGTACTCCGGGGTGTATGAATCAGGTGCCGGCTACAATGATGTGACCACAGCAAACACTAACGGCGTGATCATGAGTGGCCTGTTATATAAGAAGTACGGTTCACTGTTTAATCACTGCGACGGTTGTGCAAAACCACTGGCCATCAAGTCAGACGTTCTGGAAGAGCACAAGCTCAAAAAGCAGCGACTAAAACAGAATGCTCCGCTTGAGCGTATTTCTGAATGTGAAATTTGCGAAATTAAAAGAAGTGCCGCTTTGGGAGAGTAAGCACCCCAACGCGGCATTCAGAATTTCACAACAGATTTACCGGAGTGGTGTACATGGAGCAAGTAAACGAATATCCGAATGCAACACCGGCGATATCCAACAACGGATTTTTACTGCTGGTTGCTGTCTTCCCGGTTGTCTTTGCATGGGCACTAACGGTGCTCATCAAAGCTTTTGTGCCATTTTCAACCATAGGCGCAGACACTGCGTTCGCGTCAATTGACTACCCGCAGAACAACCTCACCATATCAAGAAACTATCAGGTCAGTGGCGTTACAAAGCAGGATTTCGCCGACGAATTTCTTTTTGTAATTGAAGAAAGCAATGGCGCGGTGTACCCGAAATCGCCCGTTGCAAACAGCGCCGGTAGCTGGTCTGCCAACCTGTACACCGGCGCGCCCGCAGGAATGGATTTTCGAATTGTGCTGGTCGCAGTTAATCAGGAAGACAAGGCCGCATTCGAAGCCTGGTTCAAACACGGCGAACAAACCGGACAGTGGTCTGGACTGAGCGCGTCAGATTCAATGCGAGAACTTACCGCTGTCCGTGTGCAGGTGGCAGATGAATAGTACCAATACACAACAGCCAGCCAACACGCGAATGTACTGGCTCGACGGTGCCAGGCTAGCTGCCGCGTTCTGTATTATCGGCATTCACTCATCGGCAGATCAGGTTGGCCAGGCATTCGGCGACGCATTGCCCGGTGAAAGAGTTTTTCCGGTCATGCTGCGCACGGTTTCAGAAATCGCCAGCACTGAGTTTTTTATTCTGGTGTCACTGTTTTTGCTGGCCGTTCGCATGTCCAGAAACGAGTTGCCCTACTTAAGCAATGTGAAACAACAGGTACGCAGATTACTGGTACCTTTCGTGGTATGGACCGTTTTCTACGCTTTTTTCAGGCTGTATAAAGCGCATTATCTGGGATATACAGACTCCATGTGGAGTGAAATTACCCAGTGGCAAAGCTGGGCTTATTATCTGACGCTCGGCTGGTCCAACTACCACATGCATTTTTTACCGACCCTGTTTGTACTGATTCTTTTTTATCCCATTTACAAGCTGGCGATTCGTGCGCCCGTGATCGGACTGGTGGTACTGCCACTGTTGTACCTCAACAGCATGTTTGGCGGGTTTATCTGGCGCACCTTTGAAGACATTATGGTCATCGAGTCATGGATGCGTGTGGCAAAGCTTCTGACCTACACCGGATATGGTTTTGTTGCTTATGCGCTCTATGGTATCTGGCTGTCAAAGCTCGATAAAAAAACCATGAGCAGCATTTTCGGGTTTGCAATGCTGGCGCTTGTCATTGGCTTTCTTATTAAAATGACACAGGCAGCAGAGATCATTCAAACCGGCAATTTCGGTATTCGGCGCGGAGCGGTATACATGGGGCACTTCCTGTTCCCGTGCTTCATGATTATGGCATTTATGGGTAGTCACTATTTCCGCTGGCCGGAAAAGCTGTCGCAGTGGTCAAAGTATTCGTTTGGCATGTACCTGATGCACCCGGCCTTCCTCTATATGATAGAGGTAGCAATAGACGGAAACACGCTTTCACCAACCTCACTGGTGCTGATCAAGTTTACCTTTGCGGTCACGTTGTCGCTGTGCACTTCCGTGGCTTTTGGCAGAAGCCGCTGGCTGGCCTGGACAATAGGTCTTGGCAAAATACCGTTTTTTGAAACCGGGCGAAAGCCGCAGCCCAAAGTTGCGGCGGCAGTAAACTAATTCCGGTTAACCAGTGCATCAATCAATTGCACTGGCATAGAGGCATCAACCTGTTGGTTAATCAGCACGGCAAACGGTAATTGTCTGCCACGGGCATCTTCTGCAAAGCCTGCCAGCGTCTTCACACCCGTTAACGTTCCGGTTTTTGCAATAATGCCGGAGTGCACTTCCGGCAGCAAATGTTGCCAGCGGCGAAACTTCTCCAGCAGCCGCACGAGATGCATCGCGGTTAACCGGTTTTCAGGTGACAACCCTGCACCTTCTAGCAATTTAAAACCGGACCAGCCGGGATCTCGACTAAGCCGGTCATCCAGATAGCGTTCAACCTGATCAAAATTTGCCGATCGATCTGTAAGTTCTGCCACCATAGCCAACATAAGCTGATTGGCAATAAAATTGGTCGAATACTTGAGCATACCTTCGATTACTTCACCCAGTGTTTTTGAGTTCCGGTGGACATAGACCGGCGCTGCATCAGGCGCTGCACCCCACTCAACAACATCATTAACCTCAACACCTCTGTCTCTTAACATTGCTGCCAAAAGCTCGGCGAAATACTGACCGGCAAGCTTCGATGACCGGCCGATATTCACCCTGAATTTCCCTGATTTATTTAAATCCATCGCAATCTTCTTTGCAGTTGGCGTAAGCGGTGTTTGCGATTCTGCGGAAGTAACGCCTGTAGCATCGACCTGCACGTTAACGGTGTTAAAGTTTGCTGCGAGCGCTGTGGGCACGGCATCGTAAGGGTTGTCGGTTGTCGTGGCACCCGGCACGATAAGGTCAGGTTGAAAGAGATCTGTCTGCAGCCTGATTACCGACACCCGATCAACACCGGCTGCCGCAAGGTTATCTGCAATCAGTGCAATTTCTTCAGAGACAAGAAACGGATCACCACCTGCTTTCACTGCCAGCGTTTGATTACCGGCGTTGTAATAAAACGCGGTAGTAAACCGGTAGTCCTCACCCCAGTGCTCAAGGCTTAGCCAGGCTGTTACCAGCTTCACAGTTGAGGCCGGAATCAGGGGGGTATCGGCATGTGAGGATGCAACTATACTGCCCTGCTCATCAACAATCAGATGTGCAGCCTTGGACAACTGCTGATAGTCAGCCACAACATCTGCGTGTGACTCTTTTGCCGTTGCCGTGACTAAACCCACTACACCAATCAGCACAGTGAAAAAGGCAGTTGCACGAAGTACAACAGAATAATTAACAAACGGCGTGACTGGCATAGGTTGCACGGTCTATTCGGATGCAGAGTATCCTACATGGAGTTCATGTATTGACCAATACCAGTGATCCGTTGTGCCGGTTTGTATAATCCTTATTTTATGCAACTGCGTTGGCTGCAGAGTTAGACGGGTAACTTCTCCGCTAAACTCAAGAGTGAAAGGCAGGTTTTCAATCACACCGTCTGCTGTGTGGTTTTCCAGCCTGATATGCCTTGGGTAATCGTTTGGACTGGCAGTCGTATTCATGACAATCTGATCGACCAGCTGCAGACGACCAAAATCAATTTCGACCCACTGCCCTTCCTTTTGTGCGGTTCCGGTACTCCAGCGTGTTTGCGGGTTACCATCTGCCAGAGCAGACAAAGAATTAGCATTGACGTTTGCAGTAATCGACCAGGAACTGCGATCAAGCGGCTGCATCGGCTCACCATAAAGTGCTGCAAGCGGCCACTCGGGGCCGGTTTCAAAACACCCCGCATTGCCAATGTCGACTCTTCCGGGGCAGCCGTTTACCAAATCTTCGTCCGGCGCATCATTAGCGGGTCCGTGACCACAGGCAATTGTGTTGTAAGGAATACGATTGTCACGACTCCCTTTCCCAAAACGGCTCTCGATGTCTGTGCAGACTTGTTTCACGCTGCGGCGAAATCCGTCCGGCGCCAGTACCGTTTTAGTGCCAATACCATGATCATAATTCGATGAGTCGCAGTAGCAGACTCCATCGACAGAATAGCTGTCACGCCAACCCGGCCGCGGCTCCCATTGCGCTGCAATCGAAACCGCAGACACACCCAACACCACCCCAAGCAGCGCACTAAAAATTAGAAACCGTTGAAATAACTTCATCGCAACAACCAACATATTAAAAGCGTGATGTGTACTCCCGGAGCAAAGTCTGTGCTTGAACAGCGGCGCTACACACTCGTTGCACCGGGCAATATTAATTATCCCGCGGTATACTTCCGCAATGAGCGATCAACGAACCAGCGCTTTACTAAACTCCATCGATCAGGCCACCGACGATCTGATTGAATTGACGCAGGCGCTGGTGCGAATCCCAACGCTCAACCCACCCGGCGAAAATTACCGGGAGATCTGCGAATTTCTTGATCAACGCCTGAAAAAATCAGGCTTTAAAACCGAGTTTATTCGCGCTACCGGCGCTCCCGGTGACAATGATCGCTATCCGCGCTGGAATATTGTCGCGCGGCACGACGGCAGCAACCGCGGCGAATGCGTGCACTTCAACTCACATACCGATGTCGTGGAAGTCGGCAATCACTGGACTGTTGACCCGTTTGCCGCCGATCTTATCGACGGTCGAATATTCGGCCGCGGCACCTGCGACATGAAAGGCGGGCTGGCCGCTTCAATCATTGCAGCCGAAGCATTTATTCGTACCTATCCTGACTATGCCGGAGCGATTGAAATATCCGGCACCGCCGACGAAGAATCCGGCGGCTACGGCGGTGTTGCCTACCTCGCGGAACGAGGCTATTTCTCTGCCGAGCGAGTGCAACACGTGATCATTCCCGAGCCGCTAAATAAAGACCGTATCTGCCTTGGTCATCGTGGCGTCTGGTGGGCAGAAATTGAAACGCATGGTCGGATAGCGCATGGCTCGATGCCGTTTCTTGGCGACTGCGCGGTTCGACACATGGGCGCGGTTATTAACGAAATGGAAAAGTCACTGTTTCCGGCACTGCAACTCAAACGCACCGCAATGCCGGTAGTGCCGGAAGGCGCCAAGCAGTCAACATTGAATATAAATTCACTGCATGGCGGCCAAAGCGAGCCCGATGAGGACTATACCGGCCTGCCTTCGCCTTGCGTTCCCGACAGTTGCAAAATGATTATTGACCGTCGTTTCCTGATGGAAGAGTCGATACCGGAGGTAAAGGCAGAAATTACCGGCTTACTCGACAGGGTAAAGAGCAATCGCAGTGACTTCAGCTACGACATAAAGGATTTGTTTGAAGTACAGCCAACCATGACTGACAAGCACGCGCCGGTGTCTGCCGCTGTCACCGATGCGATCAAATCCGTGCTAGGCAAAGCGCCGGAGTATGTTGTGTCACCCGGCACCTATGATCAAAAGCACATCGACAGAATCGGCCGCATGAAAAACTGTATTGCCTATGGACCCGGAATTCTCGACCTGGCACACCAGCCCGATGAATACGTCGCAGTCGATGATATGGTCGACTCTGCAAAGGTAATGGGGCTAGCTCTGGTACAGCTGCTAAACGCAGAGAGTAAGCAATAATCCTCACACCTCCTGAACATCTTTTCGATTAGATTGTCTTCACTAATCGTGAATACATAAATCACTTTGCTAAAATTCTGCAAGTGATCAGGATACTGCCTATACAATGACTGTCCGACAATACTTCATCATACTCGCGGTGGCGATTCCGCTCGCTATTCTGGCGCTCGCACTACTGTGGCCGCCAGTGCTGTGGCCACTGGTTATTGTGCTTCCAATCATCGTGCTGGGCGTGCGCGA
>CAYZVB010000281.1:0-7405 GCA_964481315.1 uncultured Granulosicoccaceae bacterium | reverse complement strand
GACCAACCCCGAATGGATTGCTGCCGATCTGTTTTCGCAGGCCGAACACGACGAGCAGGCACAGGCCATTCTTATTGCCACCGACAGTGCTTACATTGATCAGGTTGTCGATGCCATGCAGTCGCTGAACAAAACCATGCCACGTGCAGAGATTATTGCCGAGTCGATGCGCTCGCGCGGTTGTTGTATTGAAGTTGCCAGTCTTGCCGAAGCGGTAGAGGTGGTTAACCTGGTGGCTCCGGAACATCTTGAACTGTCGGTTGAAGACCCCGAAGCGCTGCTGGAAGGAATTCGCCACGCCGGTGCGATTTTCATGGGGCGCTACACCGCTGAGGCACTGGGTGATTACTGTGCCGGCCCGAACCACGTATTGCCGACTTCCGGCACTGCGCGTTTTTCCAGCCCGCTTGGTGTTTACGATTTTCAAAAGCGCAGCAGCATTGTTGCCTGCTCTGCACAGGGTGCTGCGGTGCTTGGAAAAACTGCATCAGTACTGGCGCGTGGTGAAGGGCTGGTGGCACACGCGGTTTCGGCTGAAGCGCGTATCGGATAGAAGCACCGGGCTCGCGAGGCCCGATTGTTAAGAGGCTGCTGAAATAAATGTCCTGGAAAGACTTTCTTCGTGAAGGCTTGCTTGAAACGCAGGCCTATGAGGTGCCACTGCCAGACGGGCGCATTAAGCTCGATGCGATGGAAAATCCGTACACCTGGCCTTCTGATATGCGTGAGGACTGGCTGCAGGAGCTCGAGAAGATCGATGTTAACCGCTACCCGGATGCATCGGCCCGCGATCTGAAACAGCAGCTGCGCGACACCTATGAAATCGATCCCGACTACGATCTGCTGATTGGCAATGGATCGGATGAACTGATACAGATTGTTTGTGCGGCCTTTGCCAGTGAAGGTGCCACGGTGCTGTCGGTGGATCCGGCGTTTGTGGTGTATCGCTCAGCGGCGTCACTGTATGGTCTGTCGTTCGAAACGGTACCGCTTAACGATGATTTTGAGATTGATGTTGCAGCGATGCTCGCGGCAATTGAAAAGTTTCAGCCTGCGGTGATTTTTCTGGCGTACCCGAACAACCCGACCGGCAATCTATTTGATGCCGGTGCGCTGCGGCAAATAATCGAGGCGGCACCGGGACTGGTGGTGGTTGACGAAGCGTATCAGCCGTTTGCACGTGTCAGCTGGCTTGAAGAAGGGCTGGCAGATCATGTGGTGGTGATGCGCACGTTGTCGAAGTTCGGGCTGGCGGGGTTGCGGCTGGGCTACATGATTGGGCAGCGTGCGGTGATCTCTGAACTGAACAAGCTACGTATGCCTTATAACGTGAACACACTGTCGATGGAAACCGCCTGTTTTGCACTCAGGCACCACACGGTTTTTGATGAGCAGGCCGATCACATTCTGCAGGAGCGCTCTCGAATGCAGCAGGCGTTTGGCAGGTTTGAGTCGCTTGACGTTTTTGCCAGTGATGCGAACTTTATTTTGGTGCGCGCCAGCGGTGTGGGCGAGCAATTGTTTGATCACCTTTTGCAGTCCGGTATCCGGGTTAAAAACCTGACCGCAAGTGGCGGTGCCTTGACGGATTGTTTGCGGGTGACTATAGGAAAGCCGGATCAAAATGACAGTCTATTGGCGGCACTCGATAACTTCTACCAGTGAGCTGAACTGTGCCGCACTTGCGGTGGCACTTAACTCGCAAGCAGGGTGCAGGATTGTCGGCCTTTGTGCCGATAAAGTTGTCAGGCAGTCAACTAATCAGCTATTTGTGGTACCATTTGGGGTTTGCCACGGACGACTCGGTTCTGGCTACGCCCGTTCGGAAACACAACAGACATTTCACAGGCACGGTTAACCCCCGGGCCTGTAGCGAACTTATTCTTTCATTTCTTTTGGAGCATCCAATGGCAACAGATCGTGTTGCGCCCGGTCGGGATGAAAATCCTGATGGGGTAGATAAGAAGCGGCGGCGTTTATTAACCCGCACAGCCGGAGTGGTCGGTGCAGCGGGAGCACTGGCGATGGTTGTACCGTTTGTCTCATCGATGGCACCGAGTGCCCGAGCCCGTGCGGCCGGTGCGCCGGTTGAAATTGACATTAGCAAGCTCGAGCCGGGTCAGCGGGTCATTGTTGAATGGCGCGGCAAGCCGGTCTGGGTTCTGCGTCGAACACCGGAACTGCTTGAGAGCCTGAACCTTGTCAAAGGCGATCTGAGCGATCCGGACTCGGAAGATTCCGATCAGCCGGAATATGCCCAAAACGAGTTCCGATCCTACGAAAACCGTCAGGAAATTCTGGTAATGGTCGGGCTGTGCACGCATCTTGGGTGCTCGCCAACTTTCCGGCCCGAAGTTGCACCGGCAGACCTTGGTCCAGACTGGCATGGCGGTTTTTTCTGCCCTTGCCACGGATCACGCTTCGACATTGCCGGTCGTGTTTACAAGGGCATGCCTGCACCAACTAATCTGGAAGTACCGCCTTACTACTTCATGAGTGAGAATCGTGTGCTGGTTGGCGACAGCGGAGGGCAGGCCTGATGAGCAAAGCATCCAACTTGTTATCGTGGATTGATGAACGCATTCCACTGAGTAATACGTGGGACAAGCACGTCGGCAAGTACTACGCGCCGAAAAACTTCAACTTCTGGTACTACTTCGGTTCGCTCGCACTGCTGGTGCTGGTGCTGCAGATAGTGACCGGGATTTTTCTGACCATGAACTACAAGGCCGACGGCGATCTCGCTTTTAAGTCGGTTGAGTACATCATGCGTGATGTGAACTGGGGCTGGCTGATACGCTACATGCACTCTACCGGTGCATCGATGTTCTTTGTGGTGGTTTACCTCCACATGATGCGCGGCATTATGTACGGATCTTACAAAAAGCCACGCGAGCTGCTGTGGATATTCGGCATGCTGATTTATCTGGTGCTGATGGCCGAAGCATTTATGGGTTACCTGCTGCCGTGGGGGCAAATGTCTTTCTGGGGTGCTCAGGTGATTATTTCTCTGTTCGGCGCGATTCCGTTTGTTGGCGATGCCATTACGCTGTGGCTGCGCGGTGACTTTGTTGTCGCCGATTCAACGCTAAACCGATTCTTTGCATTGCACGTGATTGCCATGCCGCTGGTGCTGATCGGACTGGTATTTGTGCATATTGTGGCTTTGCATGAAGTCGGTTCGAACAACCCCGACGGTATCGATATCAAGAAAAACAAAGGCGCTGACGGTATTCCGTTAGACGGCATTCCTTTCCACCCGTACTACACCGTGAAAGATCTGGTGGGTGTGGTTGTGTTCTTTATTGTGTTTTTTGCGATTGTATTCTTCGCGCCGGAAATGGGTGGCTACTTCCTCGAACACGCCAACTACATTCCAGCCGATCCTTTGAAAACACCTGAGCATATTGCACCGGTTTGGTACTTCACGCCTTTCTACGCCATCCTGCGTGCCATGCCTGATAAGCTGATGGGTGTTATTGCGATGTTCTCTGCGATTGCAGTGTTGTTCTTCCTGCCGTGGATCGATCGCAGCCCGGTGCGTTCAATCCGCTACCGCTCAGTGGCTTATAAAATCATTCTGGGAGCCTTTGTTGTGGCTTTCATCGTTCTTGGCTATTACGGCATGCAGCCTGTCACAACGGCAGGTACCTGGATCTCGCGTCTGGGCACACTGATCTACTTTGGATTCTTCGTGGCGCTCTGGTTCATTAGTAAAGATGAAAGTACCAAGCCGTTACCAGAGAGAGTGACTTACTGATGAAAATTTTCAGAAAACTACTGACTTCATCCGTGCTGGCCACCTCTGTGGTGGCTGCTGCGCTGGTTTCAATAAACGGTGCGATGGCTGCCGGTGGTGGCGCCGAGCTTGAGCACTTTACGCCGGTGCGAACAGACAAGTCGCTGCAGCGCGGTGCCAAGGTGTTTGTTAACTACTGCATGGGTTGCCACACTGCTGACTATCATCGCTATTCGCACTTTGCCAGAGATGCCGGGTTGTCGGAGCAGGCGGTGATCGACAACCTGATCTTCACCACCGATGCCGATGGTGAGCCGAGCAAGGTTGGCTCGCTGATGGCCAGCAACATGAGTAAAGAGTACGGTAAAGAGGCGTTTGGTGCGGTGCCGCCGAACCTGGCGCTGACTGCCAGGTCGCGCGGGGTAGACTGGATTTACACCTACATGAAGACTTTTTATCTCGATGAGTCTCGTCCACTCGGCGCTAACAACGTGGTTTACCCCAACGTCGGTATGCCGCATGTGCTGGCAGACCTGCAGGGCTGGCAGCAACTCGAGCACACCACCGACGACGAAGGTCACGAGAAAGACGTACTTAAGCCTTTGACTGCCGGCACACTTTCTCCGCAAGAATACGATCAATTGATCACCGATCTGGTAAGCTTCCTCGATTACCTGGGTGATCCGAACCGTGAGGCTCGGCATTCACTGGGGATAAAAGTGATGCTGTTCCTGTTCCTTTTCCTGATTCTGGCGGTTCTGCTGAAGAAGGAATACTGGAAAGACATTCCTCACAACCACTAGGTTGTGAGGTTAGATCGGGCATTTATGCTGCAATTCTGTACTAACTTGGAGAAACTGTGACCGCGCCAGTTACCCGCCGTTCCGTGATGACTCTGTACTCGGATCCGAGCTCGATCTTCAGTCACCGTGTTCGTATTGTGCTGTTTGAAAAAGACATCACTGTCGAGATCGAAGACGTCGATCCCGACAACAAGCCCGATGATCTGCTTCATCTCAACCCCTACAACACGGTGCCGACCCTGGTCGACCGTGATCTGGTGTTGTATGACTCCAGAGTGGTGGCGGAATATCTCGATGAGAGATTTCCGCACCCGCCACTAATGCCGGTTGATCCGGTGTCCCGGGCGCGATCCCGTCTGGCGCTGTACCGGATTGAAAAAGACTGGTACGACCTGATCCCGATTATTGAAGGCAGCGACTCAAAAAAGGCCGAAGCAGCACGCATTGCGCTGCGCGATTCGCTGGTTGATTCTGCCGAGGTTTTTGCCTTGAAGGAATTTTTCTTAAGCGATGAATACTCGCTGGTCGATGCCACCGTTGCTCCAATGTTGTGGCGCCTTAAGCATTATGGCGTTGAATTACCTGATTCGGCCGGCGCTGTCACGAAATATGCAAAGCGGTTATTCGACCGGGAAGGATTTCAACTAAGTCTCACCGAGAGTGAGCGAGAAATGCGATAACCAAATCCAGTGAGTTCAGACAACGACAATACGGGCGACAACTCGCTCAAGATGACGTCCAGTCAGCCGTATCTCATTCGTGCTATCTACGAATGGATTGTGGATAACAACCTGACTCCGTACCTGATGGTTGACGGTACCAAGCAGGGGGCGATTGTGCCGGAGGATTATCTGGACGATCAGGGCCGCATTATTCTGAACATCAGTCCAAGTGCAACCAGTGAACTGCTGATGAACAACGAAGAAGTGACCTTCAATGC
Source organism: uncultured Granulosicoccaceae bacterium (assembly GCA_964481315.1). Taxonomy (GTDB): domain Bacteria; phylum Pseudomonadota; class Gammaproteobacteria; order Granulosicoccales; family Granulosicoccaceae. The sequence goes on along the minus strand of CAYZVB010000281.1, from coordinate 1,923 downwards.
GCGCTTCAGCGGGCAGGCCATTGGTATTGTAGTGCCGACTTACTGCGTAAAAGCGATTTACGCGCGTGAGAACGGGCAGGGCATGATGTTTAACGACGAAGGCAATGAAGAGAGTTCTTCAGAGGCCGCGCGTAAGAAAAAGCGCGCCATGCTTGAGTCAGTCAGTAGTGCCAGCAGCGGCAGCGCTTCGGCACCTGCTGCAGCCGATGAGTCCGGTGACTCACCACCGGATGATAAACCACCTGCCGGTAAAGGCAGAAAAGGTCCTAACCTCAAGGTTGTTAAGTAAGCCGGTTGTAAATTGGTTAGTTGTTTACAGCGGTGAATCGAAAGCCGCTTTTATCCATTCGGTGTTTGTATCGGTTATAGCTACCGCATCAAAGCGGCATGGTGATTCCGTCTTTTTGTGTTTCTGTAAGTACTGCAGTGCCGTGAGTGCGATTTTGCGCTGCTTAGCCGGTGTAATACTGAGCACTGCACCGCCGAAACGATTGCTTTTGCGGTAGCGTACTTCCACAAACACCAGTGTTTCGCCGTCGCGCATAATCAAATCTATTTCACCATGTCGCGAGTGGTAGTTGCGGCTTTGCAAAACCAGCCCCCGGCTTTGGAGATAGTCCAAAGCACGGTCTTCGTGGTTGTCGCCGGTGGCGCGTTTGTCGGACACTCGATTTACCACTGTGTACTGATGGGGCGCACTGTTTGATCGGGCGTTAAGCCCGATCATAGTGCTTCAACTGCTTGTTGGTGTACTGCTGTTTACTGTTGATGCCTGTGTACGAAGGTTAGATATCGCTTTCAAGCATTGGCGGCAGAGCCGCTTCAACAGAGATGGCATTGGAGATTTTTGTCGGTGCACCTTCCTGAAATTCAGCCCACTGAAGCCTGCGCTGGATGCGATTGCCTTCCGTTAACGTGAGCGCACCGGTTTTACCGTTAACGCTGTATAAGCTGTCAAGACGCATTTGCTCGAGTTCTTTGTGCAACATGTACGCATCCATACCGAGTGCTGTCAGTCGTGAAAAGCCCGGTGAGTCATCTGGCTGGTACTGCGCTATGGATTGAAACAATGACTGGTTTTGCGTTGCGTCGGTAAGCAGCCACGGAATTTCGTTATAGCGAACACCGGTCAGGTCACTGTCTGCTTTGGCGTCGACTTCACCGGTGAACACCATGGCAGTGCTTAGCAACGGAATTTCACCGGCACGATGAAACTTTAACTGCGGTCGTAATAGTCTGGCCTGTTCCGGGTCGACCACCATAAAGATCACGTCAATGTCGTCACGGATAGCGGGTTCGAATTCAATTTTTGTGTCGAGTAATTCTTCCAGGCGCCGTTTGCGGGCGTTGCTTGAATTAAGTGCCAGCAGCTTACGCAGTTGTTGCGAGTAGTCGTACGTGTCCTGTTCGATCAGTTCAGCGCCAAGTACCCGTCCGCCCGATTCGGTAAAGCGCAAGTCAAAGGCATTGGCGAGTCGTTGCGCCAGTGCTGAATCTGAATGTAGTACCAGGGCCTTGTTGTAGTTGGCGCTGGTGGCGAAGTTGGCAGCGTCGCGGGCTTCGTCTTCCGGTAGTAGTCCGAACTGATAAAGATTGCTGTGTCCGGGGATGTCTTCACCAATATAGTTCAGCGACAGAGTTGGTACCGAAATCTGATTGGTAGCAGCAAGGTTTACTACAGCAGATTTACTTAGCGGGCCAATGATTAAAGACGCGCCTTCCGCCGCAGCCAGCTGGTATTGTTCTATCGCTTTTGCGGTATCGCTTTGTGTGTCATATACCTTTACAGATGCAATACCGGCATCGGCATAGTGTGCTGCTGTGAAGCCTGTTTTTATTGCCGCACCCAGTTCACTGAATTGTCCGGTCAGCGGCAACAGCAGTGCAATTTGGCCTGATGAAATTGACGTTGGTTCAGGCAGT
>CAYZVB010000280.1:0-7425 GCA_964481315.1 uncultured Granulosicoccaceae bacterium | reverse complement strand
TAGTTTTATCTGCTATTACAGTCGTTTACTCTATTTCAGCAGACTCTAAGTAATGATCAGGCAGCTTCAAGCACTTTGTCGGCTTTGCTTTTATTTTCATCTGCAGGCATTTCATGCAGCGCATTATCACCAACACGATGCCAGCTTGCCGATGTTCCTTTTGATGCGGCGATACGATCCTGCCGAGCCAGATACTTCTCTATTGCCATATGACTTAACCGCGTGTACCACTTAAAGCCAAAACCCGGCAACGGATTGAATGGATTGGTTCGACTGTATGCCCATATCTCCATTCGGTTGCTCACTTCACTTGCCGCCCCGCGACGATGAAAACCGTTGGTATTTGCTATAACCAGTGTATTCGCAGGTACTTCAAAAGCAGTTGGTTGTGGCAGGCCGAGTTCGTTCAGATCACTGTCACTAACACGCAAAGAACCTCTTGCCGCATATGAGTTTGGCAGCTCAGATCCTTTCACACTGTTTTTGTATTCCCACGCCAGTCTTTTTAATGTAAGCCTGTGTGACCCTGCCACGTAGGTAAACGGTCCGTTGCGACTGGAGACATCATCAAGGAACAACCACGCTTTCATAGTGGCGTGAAAAGTATCGCTGTGCAATGTGCGCTGCGGGTCGGCTGCACCCTGCACCACATTGCTTTTAATGCTTTGTACGTAAAAGATCGGGCTGGTGTTTTTTGCCGACGTGTACTTGAACAACTTCATCAATGCAGCATTGGCCAGCACTTTACTGCAGGCCGGCATCGATGACAGGGTTTTATCAGTTAACAGTATTCGCTGTGTGAGTGCATCTCCCTGCACGCACTGTCGCACCTCACCGGTTAATGAACGCACTTCAGCATCTAATGAGTCAAATTGTTTCTCAGGCAGGTAGTTCTTTATCAGAATAAAACCATCGCGATGAAATGCGCTGCGTTGATCAGCAGGCACAAATCCGGAAAGGCAAAGGAATCGAAAACGCGCCACACCGGCGGCAAGCACTACACGAAAGACATGCAGCCCGAGTCTGTTCAGTGTACGGCTGCCAATGATCGGGTTGGCTGTAAACGACTTGGCCCCGGTGAATATCTGCAGCAGATATACCGGCATTTTGATCAGGCCGGTCAGTCGTTTTTTAACAGTTGATGTGGTCATGGTGTGCTGCGTGTGTGTCAATTGTCCATCACACGCAAAATGCACACCGTCAGGTCATCACAGACCGTAGAAGCTAGTGTACTGAGTGATACAAAGTCTTCAAATGAGAGTTAGCTATTCGGTTCACAGCAAGGCGTAGCGGGCAGGGAATGGCCATAATTTCATGTATCTGGCCCTTTTCAAGCGCTACAACGCAGCTGTGGGCCGAATAGCTAGCTCCCGCAGGGGCGGTTAATCAAAGTGTTCCATAATGACATTCAAAACAAAAAACTCGAATACGTGCGACTAAACTCAATAGAATCAGCCATTTTGATTGATCGACTCATTGAAGAGTTTGTATGACTCAGTACACGAGGTAATCTTAAACTCTAACTCGGACGCATATCGTCGAAGAATTTTTTCATGCCGTCGAGCCAGCCTGAATGGCGAGGCGTATGTTTGTGTGCCTTTTTACCGGAAAGCGTCTCACGCAGTTGCTCAAAGAGGTCTTTTTGTTCGGAAGTCAGGTTGACCGGCACTTCAATTTGAATACGACACAGGAGGTCACCGGCCACGCTATTGCGTACCGGCTTTACACCCATACCACGCATTCTGAATACTTTGTCAGGTTGGGTACCAGCTGGAATTTTAAGATTCACACGTCCGGTGAGTGTAGGCACTTCAAGCTCACCACCCAGACTGGCAGTGATGATGTCTATTGGTACGGTGCAGTGCAGATCGTCGTCGTTGCGCTCGAAAATCTCATGTTTTTTCACCTGCACCAGCACATACAAATCACCTGCGGGTGCGTTCTTTTCACCGGCTTCACCTTCACCGGACAACCGGATGCGATCACCGGTATCGACACCTGCGGGTATTTTCACCGACAATGTTTTTTGTTCCTGCACGCGTCCGGCACCGCGACACTTGGTACAGGGGTCGCTGATCTGCTCACCGTTGCCACGGCAGGTTGGGCAAGTCTGCTGAACAGAGAAAAAGCCCTGCTGCATTCGCACCTGCCCCATGCCGCCACAGGTTTCACACTTAACCGGTGACGTGCCCGGTTTAGCGCCTGTGCCGGTACACACATCGCAGGCGACCTGGGTTGGAATTTTAAGTGTCTTCTCGAGTCCGGAAACAGATTCTTCAAGCGTCAGGTCGAGGTTGTATTGCAGGTCGGCACCACCGCGCGCACGGCTGCGACCACCGCGTCCGCCGCCACCACCGAAGATGTCTCCAAACACATCGCCAAAAATATCGCTGAAATCGGCACCACCGAAGCCACCTGCACCACCACCCGAGGCAGAGTTGCTGACGCCTTCGTGTCCGAACCGGTCATAGGCAGCGCGTTTGTTCGGGTCACCCAGTACTTCAAACGCTTCTTTGGCTTCTTTAAATTTTTCTTCTGCTTCGGTGTCCCCGGGATTACGGTCGGGGTGGTATTTCATTGCCAGCCGGCGATACGCCTTTTTGAGTTGTGCATCGTCCGCATCCCGGGACACACCCAACAACTCATAGTAATCCTGCTTCGCCATGAATCTATCGCCTTTAAAATACAAAATCCGGAGGCGTCAAATGACGGCCCCGGATCAGGTTTTACTCTTTTGTGTAAGAGCTGATTAGTATTGCATTGGTCTACGCCAATTGCGCCTTACTTATTGTTGTTGTCGTCTTTGACTTCTTCGAACTCTGCATCGACAACATCATCGCCGGCCGGGGCTTCGGAAGCACCGTCGGCATCAGCACCGGCGTTTTCACTGGATGCCTGAGCATAGGCTTTTTCAGCAATCTTGCCAGACGATTCGGTTAACGCCTGAAGCTTGGCTTCGATAGCGTCTTTGTCATCGCCTTTCAGTACTTCACGCAGATCAGCAATTCTGGACTCTACTTCTTTCTTTTCGTCTTCAGTAACCTGCTCACCCAGATCAGTCACTGACTTCTCTGTTGCGTGAATCATGTTTTCAGCCTGATTGCGAACGTCGACAAGTTCTTTGAGCTTGCGATCTTCTTCAGCGTGCGCTTCGGCATCTTTCACCATTGCTTCGACTTCTTCATCCGACAGACCGCTGGATGCTTTAATCACAATAGACTGCTCTTTACCGGTTGCCTTGTCTTTGGCAGACACATTCAGAATACCGTTGGCATCGATGTCGAAGGCGACTTCAATCTGCGGCATACCGCGCGGTGCCGGCGGAATATCAGACAGATCGAACTTGCCAAGCGACTTGTTACCGCTGGCCATTTCGCGTTCACCCTGCAACACATGGACGGTTACCGCAGTCTGGTTGTCATCGGCGGTTGAAAACACCTGCTGTGCCTTGGTTGGGATAGTGGTGTTTTTGTCAATGAGCTTAGTCATCACACCGCCCATGGTTTCAATACCAAGCGACAATGGAGTGACATCGAGCAGCAGTACGTCTTTAACGTCACCACCCAGTACACCAGCCTGAATCGCCGCACCCATCGCAACTGCTTCATCAGGGTTAACGTCACGACGCGGCTCTTTGCCGAAGAAGCTTTTTACTTCATCGAACACTTTAGGCATACGTGTCTGACCACCGACAAGAATCACATCGTCAATCTCAGAGGCACTGAAGCCTGCATCTTTTAACGCAACCTTGCATGGCTCGATAGTGCGCTTGATTAAGTCTTCAACCAGCGACTCAAGCTTTGCACGTGTAATCTTGATGTTCAGGTGTTTCGGGCCGGAAGCATCAGCGGTGACGTAAGGCAGATTCACATCAGTCTGCTGGCTTGATGAAAGCTCGATCTTGGCTTTCTCTGCTGCTTCTTTGAGGCGCTGCAGTGCCAGCGGATCATTGTGCAGATCGACGCCGTTTTCTTTCTTAAACTCATCGGCAAGATAGTCGATGAGACGGTTGTCGAAATCTTCACCACCGAGGAACGTGTCGCCGTTGGTAGACAGCACTTCAAACTGGTGCTCGCCGTCGATTTCTGCGATTTCAATAATCGAGATATCGAACGTACCGCCACCAAGATCGAATACCGCAATTTTGGCGTCGCCGCGCTGCTTGTCGAGACCATAGGCCAGCGCTGCAGCAGTAGGCTCGTTAATGATTCGCTTGACGTCGAGACCGGCGATTTTACCGGCGTCTTTGGTGGCCTGACGCTGAGAGTCGTTGAAGTATGCCGGCACGGTGATGACCGCTTCGGTCACTGACTCGCCAAGGTACTCTTCAGCAGTCGCTTTCATTTTCATTAGTACGCGCGCTGAGACTTCAGGCGGCGCCATTTTGTCACCGTTGGCTTCTACCCAGGCGTCGCCGTTGTCTGCCTTAACAATGTTGTAAGGCACCAGCTTGATGTCTTTTTGCACGGCTTCTTCATCGAAGCGGCGACCGATGAGTCGCTTAACCGCATACAGTGTGTTGGTGGGATTGGTAACCGCCTGACGCTTTGCCGGCTGGCCAACCAGTACTTCGTCGTCGCCGGCGAAAGCTACGATCGAAGGGGTGGTTCGATCACCCTCTGAATTCTCAATAACTCTGGGTGTACCGCCTTCCATCACTGCAACGCAGGAGTTGGTGGTGCCCAGATCTATACCAATTATTTTACCCATGACTTGTGTCTCCGAAACTGCGTTACGCAGAGTTATTCTTTAATGTTAGCTAAAGTAAGGCTAGGTTTGGTTAATTCAACACAAAATGCATGGTTATTTTGCGATGATGACCATAGCCGGTCGTAGCAGCCGATCGTTAAGCGTATAGCCCTTCTGCATCACACTTAGGACGGTGTTTGCGGGCTTGTCGGTGCCTTCCTGCATGCTGATTGCCTGATGCAGATCGGGGTCGAATTTCTCACCCACCGGATCTACCTCGGCAATGTTGAATTTTTCGAGCGCCTGCGTCATCATTTTAAGGGTCAGCTCGGTGCCTTCGGCAATCTTGGCGACATCGGCTTCTTCGGTGGCTGCCGCCACTCCCATTTCAAGCGTGTCGCGTACCGGTAGTAATTCCATGGCAATTTTATCGAGCGCAAACTTGTGGGCGTTTTCGAGCTCGCGGGTCTGACGCTTGCGCAGATTTTCCATCTCGGCTCGGGTACGCAGCACCGCATCCCAATTCTGATCTGCCTTCACGTTGGCCTCTTCAAGCTGCTTTTTCAGAGCGTCTGCCTCGGATTCCGGGGCCGACTGCTGGTCAGGTTCTGTGGTCGGTGTTTCGTCGTTCCCGTGCGCCTGCTCCTGCGCTTCAGGGGTTGATGAAGCGTCGGTATTTGCCGGTGCTTCACCTGCAGCGGACTCGTCGGTCTCACGCATAGGTTCCGCAGAGGCTTTTTCTCGCGACATCCAGAATCTCCAGTGAATTTTGTAGGTAGTTAAAAGTAGTTGAGTCGTCAGGCAGCGCCGGACGCGATTTATATGACGACTAGGAAGAGGAATTCAAGGCAGCACTGACTAGTTTGGAGGTGACATCGACAACCGGTACCACACGATCATAGGCCATACGCGTGGGACCGACCACTCCAAGTATACCCACCACATCGCCATTGACCTCGTACGGTGAGGTTACGAGGCTGCACATGCCAAGCAGATCGTAGCCCGACTCCTGGCCGATGAATATCTGCACACCATCGGCGGAGATGCATCGCTCGAGTACGTGGTAAATATCGCGCTTTTCGGCGAACGCATCGAAAAGATCGCGAAGGTTTTCAACATCGGACAGTTCGCTGAAGTTCATTAGATTGGTTTGCCCGGCCACAATGACGTCTTCATCGCCGGGTTCGTCGTCGTTGTCGAAAACGCGACCGGCCATAGAAATCATGTGCTGCATTTGTTCATTCATGCTCGCCTGAGTCTTTTCGAGTTCGGTGCGAACCATATCCCTGACCGACACCAGATCTTTGCCGGCGTACTGCTGGTTGAGGAAGTTTGCCATCTCCTGTAATTCGCTGCTGGTGTAGTCGCGATCGAGAGTGAGAATGCGGTTCTGAACGTTTTTTTCGTTAACGACCAGAATTACCAGTACGCGGTGTTCGGACAGCGGCAGAAATTCAATCTGGCGGAAGATAGTTGCACCACGCTTGGGCAGAGTTACCACGCCGGCCATATTGGTGAAACCGGAAAGGTAGTTGGTGGCATGCTTGAGCAGGGATTTGTCGTCCTGATCGGGCGTGAGCTTGTTTTTAAGCAGATCGACATCGGCGTCGACGATGGGCTGCACTTCAAGCATGGTATCGACAAACAGCCTGAACCCGTCACAGGTAGGCACTCGTCCGGCGGAGGTGTGCGGCGCTGCCAGCAAACCGATTTCTTCGAGATCACCCAGAACATTGCGAACGGAAGCGGCGCTTACCGATACGCCGGGCATTTTCGAGAGCGTGCGCGACCCAACCGGGGCTCCGTCCTGAATATACTGCTCGACCAGCAAACGGAATATTTGCTGCTCGCGTTCGCCTATTTCCCGAATTGGTGTAAAGTTGCTCATGCTTTGTTTCGAGATTTACCGTGGATGACCATGCGGGCTGAGCGGCGACAGTTTTGCACCTGATACCAATGCCCGATTCCTGTTGCCGAATCTATAAACTAGTGGCTGGAAGCGACAATTTCCAGTTTGGCAGTAACGATATTGTAGCTGCCTCCTGCGCTGACACTCACTTTTACACTTGCCAGTTACCCGGCCGATTATTCCAGAAATATGACAGTACGAAAACGCACAAATGGTGTTAGTGTCGAAAATATCGTTATTGGCGGCGACAATCCGGTAGTCGTTCAGTCGATGACCAATACCGACACCGCCGACATTATGCGCACTACCATGCAGGTGGCCGATCTTGCACGCGCAGGGTCGGAGCTGGTCCGCCTGACCGTCAATAATGACGATGCTGCCCGCGCGGTGCCGGAAATTCGTGATCGACTTCTCGCAATGGATTGCAACGTCCCGCTGGTTGGCGACTTTCATTTCAACGGCCACAAACTGCTGGCCAATCACCCCGACTGCGCCGAGGCACTTGCGAAATTTCGTATTAACCCCGGCAATGTGGGCAAAGGCAAAAAGCGCGACGATCAGTTCGCCTCGATGATCGAAATTGCAGCAAAACTCGACAAACCGGTGCGAATTGGCGCTAACTGGGGCAGCCTGGATCAGGAGCTGCTGGCGCGAATGCTCGATGAAAACGCCGTCGCCGACAACCCGCTGCCACTGCCACAAATCTACCGTGACGCGGTTATTCGCTCAGCACTTGAAAGCGCTGCCGCCGCTGAACAGATCGGGCTGGGTTCCGAACGCATTATTGTCAGTTGTAAAATGAGCCGGGTGCAGGATTTGATCGAGGT
>CAYZVB010000279.1:0-7435 GCA_964481315.1 uncultured Granulosicoccaceae bacterium | reverse complement strand
CCGAAGCCTCATGCGATGTTTCGCATCTAATCAACCGGAGGAAAACTGTGGCTAGACTGAAGTTCACCAAACTGTCTGCTTGTCTGCTCGGCCTTGGCATGAGCGCCGCTGTCAGCGCTGACCTGGGTGTGTTCGCAACATCGGGTAAAACCATGGGCGATCATACCTTTATCGAACAGGGGGGTCGCAAGGCCGAAAACCTGAAGAAGATTCTGCAGAACATCAAGCTACCCGATGGCTTCAAAATTGATTTGTATGCCATTGTTCCCGATGCCAGAGACATGGCCATGGCACCGCAGGGAACCGTATTGTTTGTTGGTACACGAAAAGACAAAGTCTGGGTGGTTTCCGATCGTGATAGAGATGGTGTTGCCGATGAAGTAAAAGACTTTGCACCATCACTCACGTTTGACGTGCCCAACGGCGTGCAATTCAGTAAAGACGGCTTTTTATTCGTCGCTGAACGCAATCAGGTAAGAATGTTTCCTGCAGCCGAATTCTTCTATGAAGGTCCGGATGTCGTTGCTGTTGACGTTGTACCGAAAGGCGAGTTAATTCCCGTTGAAGAAGAAAGCTACAACCACACCGCGCGGGTTGTAGATATCGGTCCGGACAATAAGCTGTACATATCACTCGGCCAGCCGTTTAATGTCGCGCCGCCGGAAAAAGCAGATCTCTATAAAGAAGTGGGTATTGGTGGCATTATCCGTATGGATCGTGACGGTTCCAATCGCGAAGTCTACACCTACGGCGTAAGAAACTCTGTCGGTCAGGACTTTCACCCTGAAACCGGTGAACTGTGGTGGACCGATAACCAGGTCGACGGCATGGGTGACGACATACCACCCGGTGAACTGAACAGGCAAACCGCACCCGGTCAACACTTTGGCCACCCATGGTTTGGTGGTGGTACAGTTCGTGTCAGTGATTTCGGCTACGACAAACAAGAAGTCCCTGAAGGAATTATTCATCCGGTGGTAGAAACCACTGCGCACTGCGCCGATCTGGGTATGGCGTTTTATACCGGAAGACAATTCCCGGCTGAATACAAAAACGGCATCTTCGTCGCTCAGCATGGCTCGTGGAATCGAACCGAACCGTGCGGTGCCCGAGTGATGTTTACGTCAATTGATGAAGAAGGCAACGCCACAATGGTGCCGTTTGCAGAAGGCTGGCTAAATGAAAACGGCGAGTACGACGGTCGCCCTATGTCTGTCACGCAAATGAAAGACGGATCGCTGCTCGTGTCTGATGACTACGCAGGTGCTATTTACCGTATCACCTACGAAGAGTCGTAAGCAGCCGCTTGTTTTTTTTAGTCACGAAAGCCCCGGCAACTGTCGGGGCTTTTTTGGAGAGACCTGTGATAAAAGCCTGCATCGTCACTGCACTGGTAACCGTAAGTCTGAATTGCCTGGCAGCAGATATATCCAACGGCAAAGCACTGTCCTCGCAATGTTCTGTCTGCCACGGCAAAGACGGCATTGCCAAAGACCCTGAGTCGCCAAATCTTGCCGGTCAAAGTGCGTTGTATCTTGAAAAGTCGTTGGTAGATTATAAAAAAGGCATCCGGCAGGATCGACGCATGAGCCTTATTGCGCAGTCGTTGTCCATAGAAGACATTAAAGATCTCGCAGCCTGGTATGCCGCCTTTGAAGTTACCGCTATTGCACCTGAAATAGAATAAAGGCAACACCGTTATTCACCTGAATACTTCTAAAACTCATATCGGCAGCACAAATATAAATGCTGCGACTTTCAGTGCCCTCACCCTATTCATTCTGTCACTGTGTGCATTTACAACAGCCGACGCCGCTACTGCAGTAATCAGTAACGAGCGTTCCGGTGATCTGGTGTTTATGGATGAAACCGGCAACACCACCGAAGTCATTAAACTGTGCAACCGACCGCGCGGCATGGCGCAGCAAAAATCCAGCAACATACTTTATATTGCCTGCTCAGACGATAACGCTGTGCATGCGTTTAACCTGTCTAATAACCGTGTTGAACGTGTTTACAGCGAACTCCCCGGCGCTATGTCTCTGGCGATTCATAAAGCATCCGAACGCCTGATCATCACTAACGAAGGCTCGGCTCAGGCAACGGTAATTAATCTCACCAGTGGTGAAGTGTTAGCGACGTTGCCAACCGGCCACGAACCCGACGGTGTCGCTCTGACTGATGACGGTACCCTGATATTCATCGCTTCTGAAAACGCCGGTATGGTGCATGTGTTTGATGGCAAAACCTATGCGCCGCTAAAACGAATTATCACTAACCTGCGCCCTCGCCGCCTGACCATTCGCCACAACGAGTTATGGGTATCATCAGAGATGGGCAGCCGTGTTGAAATATTCGACATTAGCAGCCTGCAAAAAATAGACGAGATCATTTTTGCACCGCGAGGCTTTCGCAGTGAACAACTGACACCTGTCGATATTCTTTTTGATCAGTCAGGCAGCACCGGCTTTGTGGCACTTGGTTCTGCGAATCATGTAGTGATTATCGACGCCGAAAAACGGGAAATCCTGAAATACATACTGGTCGGTCGTCGGCCGTGGGGACTGGCACTGACACCCGATGAAAAAAGGCTTTTTGTGTTAAATGGACTGTCAGATGATGTGACGATTATTAATCTCGACACCCGGCGCCCGGTTCGCACCAGTCGCACAGGTCTGGTTCCCCACTCTGTAGAGATCATCAACTAATGTGGCGTTACCTGGCTGGCGTTTTTATCTGCTTGTGGGCCATGCCGGGGCTGGCTGCGTCACTGGATATTGCGGTTGTTACAACCACACAGTCACAGCTCAACAATGGAAAAAGCTTTGCCGGTATTACTGTACAACCGCAACGTCCGGTGCGACGTGCTGTAGAGCTTGCGCTGTTTGAATCTCAAACATTATTCGACACGCTCAACATTGAACCCGAACTGCATCTGCTTACACTTAGCCCGGAATCCGACCTGTCAACACAGCTGCAAGCTCTACCGCAAAACACCCTGCTGATACTCGACCTGCCCGCCGATACCATGGAACTGGTTGCCCGCACGGCCAGCGAGCTGAATATGATCAGCTTCAATGTTCGCATCAGTGACGATACTTTGCGAGATACGCTGTGCCTGCCGAACGTTTATCACGCCATTCCGTCAGACCGCATGTACTTTGATGCGCTCGGGCAATTTTTAATCCACCGCGGCTGGCGTAAAGTACTTGTGATTCAGGGGCCGTCGGAACAGGACAGCAGGCGCGCGCAGTCGTTAATTGCAAGTTTAAAAAAATTTGGCGCTAACGTTGTCGATCAAAGAACCTTCACGCTTTCCCACCACCCCGACGACAGAGACAAAAACAAACCTGAGTTTCTGACCGGTGGCGTGTCGTACGATGTGGTTGCGGTTATCGATACAGCAAAGGATTACGGACGGTACCTGCAGTACAGCACACGCAGCGCCAGACCGGTGGTGGGTGATGTCGGCCTGACGCCGGTTAGCTGGCATTTTGCACTCGAACGTTACGGCGCACCTCAGCTCAACGAACGCTACCGTCAGTTCAAACCCGACGCTATGCTCGGTCCGCAGGTCGCCATGACAGACGCTGAGTTTGCCGCATGGAGTGCAGTGAAACTCATTACCAACAGCATAAACACACGTGCCGCTAATGCATCGCCCGACGTCAGGTCAATTGTGTCCGATCCGCTGGCGCAGGTCGATTTATACAAAGGAACGCGCGGGTCCATCCGGCACTGGAATCATCAGCTGCGACAACCGGTATTGCTGGCTACACCCGACACTGTGATTGCGGTAGCGCCAATGCCGAAGTTTCTCCACCCCAAACACTACGTCGACACACTGGGTATCGACGAGCCTGAGTCGACCTGTCGGCTGCCGTCGCGCAGTCAGTAATCCCGAGGCTATTTGAGTGCCAATACAGGCGTGTCGCGGTTTAACAAACCCGATTTCCCACCATAGCCAAACATTTACGGCCTCCACATTTCGCTATAAGCTTTTGTTAATTGGGCATAAATAATTTTTTTTGTGTTAGATGTCGATTTCCCGATCAGTGATTCGTCTTGTTAGTACAGCACCACAATGGCGCTGCAATCTGAAAATTTAAGGGAGAGAAAAATGCAATACATGTGTCTTATTTACTCTGCAGACAACGCCGGACCACAGCCTGGCACCCCCGAGTTCGGCCCTTTCATGAAAGCGTATCAGGACTTTACTACCCTGGTAAAAGACAAAGGCGCACTGGTACATGCTGATGCTCTGCAACCAATTGGCACTGCTACCACTGTTACGATGGAAAACGGCAAACTCGAAACCACAGACGGACCGTTTGCCGAAACCAAGGAACAGCTTGGCGGTTACTACCTGCTTGAATGCAAAGATCTCGACGAAGCTATTAACTATGCTTCTCAGATACCCACTGCCGAACACGGCCGAATAGAAATCAGGCCAGTCATCGTTTGGGATGACTAAAAGTTAGCACGTTTCCCTGAATCCCGCTGATGGTGATCCGCGGGTTCAGAAAACCAATAGTATGTTGCCTCCACTACAAATCAACCAGGCCATTGAAACCACGGTGAAAGAACACTGGGGACGCATTCTCTCGGTACTGGTTAAAACCACCGGCGATATACAACTTGCCGAAGACGTACTGCAGGACGCCACAACAACGGCGCTGCAACACTGGCGTAAGAACGGCATTCCCGACGCACCGGATGCATGGTTGATTCAAACAACAAGACGCAAAGCACTGGATAAGTTCCGACGCGATCAAACCTTCGGCAGACTGCAACCGGAGTTACAGCATTGGCTGCAAATGCACAGCGATAACAATACTGTGCAGGAAGAAGCCATTGCCGACAAAAGACTCGAACTGATATTTACCTGTTGCCACCCTGCACTTGAACAGAAAACCCGCGTCGCTCTCACATTGCGAACGCTTGGCGGGTTGTCGACCGAAGAAATTGCCAGCGCTTTTCTCGATCAGCCCAAAGCCATGGCGCAAAGACTCGTCAGGGCAAAAAAGAAAATCAAGCTCGCGAACATCCCCTACGAAATTCCCGAACCTGCTGTGTTGGGTGAGCGATTATCGTCGGTATTGTCTGTTATTTACTTAATTTTTAACGAAGGCTACTCAGCCAGCACCGGGCGAATGGTTACCCGCAACGACTTATCTGATGAAGCGATACGTCTTGCCAGAATCACCATGAATCTGCTGCCGAAGCAAACTGAAATTGCCGGACTGTTAAGTCTGATGTTACTGCATGACTCGCGGCGGTTTGCCCGCCAGGGATCAAACGGCGAGTTGATTGCACTCGATGTTCAAAACCGCAGCCTTTGGGATAAGAACAAAATCAGCGAAGGAATCGGTCTGCTGAAGCAAACACTCAAACAACAGCGCGTTGGACCTTATCAGGTGCAGGCATCGATTAGCGCACTTCACGCCGAAAGTAGCAACTGGCAACAAACAGACTGGCAGCAGATTGCGGCGCTATATGAACTTCTGTACCGCATGCAACCGACACCGGTTGTGTTAATCAATCGCGCAGTAGCGGTTTCGTACAGTGACTCTGCCGAAACTGCACTGGCGCTACTTAAACCGCTAAAAGCAGATGAAAGCCTCACTCACCATCAGCCGTACCATGCAGCACTGGCAGACATCCTGTTGCGCGCAGGTAAAACTGTAAAGAGTCGAAAGGCACTAAAGCGCGCCATCGACCTTTCCACCAACGTCATTGAAAAACAATACCTGCAAAAAAAGCTCACAACACTCACCGACAACACCTGACATGTGGTGACGACTACGGCAACTATTGCCCACTGAAAATAACGCAGTTGCTATACTCGAACCACTGAAACGTCCGGCCACTGCAGCAATAAGCGCAACCATTTCATTGAATCTCGAATTTCTTATCTATCTATTCATTGGCGCTTTTGCCAGCGGCTTTGTCAATGGACTGGCCGGACTGGGTACATCGCTGTTTGCTCTGGGCTGGTGGCTGCAGGTAATGACTCCGCTTGAAGCTGTTGCGACCATACTGGTCACGTCAGTGGTTAGTGGCATTCAGGGCATGTGGCTGGTGTGGCGGTCTATAAACTGGCGTCATCTGTGCCGTTTTCTTATCCCTGCGCTGCTTGGTGTGCCTATCGGGTTGTACTTACTGTCTTATATCAATGCAGGCTTTCTTACCACACTTGTGGCCACGTTTCTGATTGTCTATGGGGGATTTTTTTCATTTAGAGCACGGCTGCCACACCTCACCCGTGAGACACCGTTACTGGATACAGGGGTCGGATTCACTGCAGGCATTCTGGGCGCTGTTGCCGGACTTTCCGGTGCACTGCCTACCATGTTGTGTTCTATGCGGCCTTGGCCAAAAATGAAGCAGCGCGCCATATTGCAGCCGTTTAATTTTATAATTCTCGGATTATCAGCACTGTTACTGGCGCTGCAGGGCGGCTATACAGCATCGACCATGAAAATTATCGCCATGGCATTTCCACTCACCATGGTAGCATCGGTATTTGGCCTGTTCGTATTCAGGCAACTCAATGACAATCAGTTTCGACGACTATTGATTGTGATGATGCTGGTTTCAGGAATCATACTGCTTATCAAAGAGTATCTGCTGTAACCCCCGGGCAACCCTGCAGACATATAGCCCGGCTGACTGCAGCCGCAGTTATCAAAAACACACCAAAACGCCAACCGCTATCCAAAGCAGGCAAAGCAATACCTGATAAACATTAAGAAACCTGCAACACACTCCGATACAGTGCCCGCAGCAAACGGAGCGCGTGTATGTTACCCAGAAACATTCTCAGGATTTCGCTACTTAGCCTGGTACTTGCGACCAGCGGTTGTGCCGTACAAACCTACGATGGTAAGACATTTCACCACGTGTATTCCCAGGAACCAGAGAAAGTCTATGCGTACCTGCACAACACGGCGAGTGGATACTGCACCACTATTGGACATGAATCAATTTACCTGTACTGCATGAACGAGATTGCAGACCCGCTTGATCTCGAAGCTGGCACGCTGCCGGAAAATCAACGCAGCAAGTATTACAAAACCCTTGGCCAAAAAACAGCTGCCACTGTTAATGACAACACTCTGCATCAACCCGCAGGCAACAAACCGTTGGTGCTACCCACTTATGGCTACACCGCTGTGCAGGATCAATACTCAAACAATGACCCGTCATTAGTCCAGCCACAGGTACTTTATAGCCTGCTCGACTAATAGCACAGCGATGGTGTAAAACTGCATAATTCGGGCAAACCGCTTGCCCGAAGCTGTGGCACTGTTCCGTTAGCCGCCGGTGTCTGCAACAAACCCGGCTGCTTCTATTCCGGCTACTGCACAAATTTCATCGTTGTCGGAGATATCGCCGGTCACACCGACAGCACCCAGGGTGTTGCCATCGGCAT
>CAYZVB010000278.1:0-7471 GCA_964481315.1 uncultured Granulosicoccaceae bacterium | reverse complement strand
CAGTGAAGTGGACGGGGTAATCGGATACCAGCTGACGACAGTCGCACCCGCATATACCGAGCCCAGGCCTGCAGTGGTATTGCCGTCGACCATCACATAGCCCTGGGTTTTATTCATACGCTCAAGACGCATATCGAGCGGACAACTGAAATTTTCCATCGCATAGTCGTAACCCATACGAATTGCCTGCATGTTGGCATCCATCAGGTGCGGCTTGGCAGAGAAGGTTTCCTGCAGCAGACTTTCGACCACTTCCATTTCTATATCCAGCAAAGCTACCAGTGCACCGACATAGGCAACGTTTTTCATTAACACTTTGGCGCGTGCCGAGTCGAACGCTTCGTTACACATACCGGAAAGCGGAATACCCAGCACAGTAACATCGCTGCGCTCGTGCAGGTCTTTACGCGGCCAGGTGGAGTCGTATAACAGCACCCCGCCCGGACGCAAATCGGCAAGATCTGCAGCGTAGGTTTCGGCGTTCATAGCCACCATTAAATCAATGGTACCGGTACGACAGGTATAACCGTCTTTGGTTACCCGTATCTCGTACCAGGTGGGCAGCCCCTGAATATTCGATGGAAAGAAGTTTTTTCCCACCACCGGTATGCCCATCCGGAAGATCGACTTCATCAACAGCCCGTTTGAGCTTGCCGAACCCGTTCCGTTGACGTTTGCCAGCTTGATGACAAAGTCGTTTATACGGCTATTTGCTGACATTGCTTTGTTGTTCGCTAACGTTTTTATTCGCGTAAGGAATCATGAGTTGTGACTTGCGCATGTCCCACGCACCGGTAGGACACCGCTCGGCACACAACCCACAATGGATACAGAGGTTTTCGTCTTTAACCATGACTTTACCTGTCTGAGGTAACGCACCGGACACATATAACACTTGTTCTTTATTGTCTGCCGGAGCGCGCAAACGGCCGCGTAAGTCGTCTTCATCGCCGTTGTCGGTAATAGTCAGACAGTAGACCGGACAAACATCCATACAGGCGTCGCACTCAATACAAAGCTTTTCACTGAACACGGTTTGGATATCACAATTTAAGCAACGCTCTACTTCCTGTGCGGTTTGCTCGGGGTCAAAGCCAAGCTCAACTTCTATACGAATATTCTTAAAGCGCTCGGTCAGTTCTACATGGCGCATCTGTCGTCGTTCGGAGTCGTCGAAGTCATTCGAATAACTCCACTCGTGAATGCCCATTTTTGTCGACAGCAGATTCATACCGCGCGGCGGCCGGTCGGTAATATCTTCACCACTGCAATACTTGTGTATGGAAATGGCTGCCCTGTGCCCGTGCTCTACCGCCCAGATTATATTTTTTGGACCAAACGCAGAGTCTCCGCCGAAAAACACACCGGGTAATTCCACACCATGGGTTACTTCGTCTACGTCGGGTGCATCCCACTTATTAAAAGACAGGCCTATATCGCGTTCAATCCATGGAAATGAGTTGTCCTGGCCGATAGCAAGAATGACATCATCACACGGCAGAAATACCTCTTCGATCACTTCAGAAGATGCAAGCTCGCCGGCCTCGTCAATTTCATAGTGAATTTTGTCGAACGTCATGCCTTTCAACACACCATCTTCGACCACAAACGACTTTGGCGAGTGATTAATCACAATGTTGACGTCTTCTTCTTCAGCGTCCTCAAGCTCCCATGTGCTGGCCTTGAACCAGCCGCGTGGTTTGCGTGCGATCACTGAAACGTTTTTACCACCCAGTCGCAATGCCGAACGGCAGCAGTCCATGGCGGTGTTACCAACGCCAATGATCAGCACATTTTCTCCGATGCTGTCTGTGTGATCGAAGGCCACGGACTCCAGCCAGTCAATCCCAATATGTATGCGATCGCTGTCGTTACGACCCGGCAGATCAAGATCTTTGCCGCGTGGCGCTCCGGTGCCAACGAACACTGCGTCATAGCCGTCATTCAGCAGTTGCTGCATGCTGTCGATGCGGGTATTGAGTTTAAGATCGACCCCGCGCTCAACAATCAGCCCTATTTCATCGTCAAGCACCTCGGCAGGCAGCCGGAACGAAGGGATGTTGGTGCGCATTAAGCCGCCGGCTTTATCGTGCTGCTCGAAAATAGTGATGTCATATCCGAGTGGCAACAGATCGTTGGCGACGGTTAGCGAGGCACAGCCGGCGCCGACACAGGCAATCCGCTTACCGTTCGATTTGCCCTTCGGCGGCAGCTGATCGCGTATGTCATCTGATAGATCAGCTGCAACACGTTTCAGCCGACAAATCGCGACCGGCGCTTCATCGAGGCGACCGCGTCGACAGGCAGGCTCACACGGCCGGTCGCAAACCCGCCCGAGTACACCGGGAAAAACATTCGATTTACGATTCTCAAGATAAGCACCGGTGAAATCACCTTGCGCTATTTGCCGGATATAACGAGGTACATCAGTGTGGGCCGGACAGCCCCACTGACAATCGACGACCCGATGGAAGTGATCAGGATCAGACGAATCTGTTGATTTCATTAGGCAACTGCCAGATCTGGTATCGGTAAGCGGTTAATGAGATTGTCGCGCACAACATAAAAGCCTGCGTATTTGTGCAAAACTATAGGTGGCGGCAAACCGAATGTAAACAGGCAATGCTATTGCCGTCGAGGCGAAGTACTCCAGAGAATGCAGTACCTGCCACAGGTTAACCCCCGACCTTTTCAAAGCGCTGTTCAACGGCACTGCGAAACGTCCGGCTTACCGGCACCTGGGTACCGTTGGACAGCTCCACCTGCATGCGCTGACCGTTAACAACCAACCCCCTGACTGCCTTATCTGCCACCCAGTGCGACCGATGCACCTGCATTCCCAGTGAATCCGGCAAATGCCGCACGGCATCGGAAAAGCGGTGCAACACCATTCTGGTGTCGTTGTCAGTGGATATACGGATGTAGTGCTCCTGCGCTTCTATGGCGACGATATCGGCATTGAGCGGAGGATCGATGGATTCAAGAAAAGCGGTGTATCCGTTTTCGGTTACTTCCAATTCCACCGCCGGTTGCTGCACTTCAGGTTCAGCGGTGTCAGCACGCGAAAGCCACCTTGGCAATAACACCAGCAAACAAAGAGCGACGTGGTTGTCGAACAGATACACCAGCTCCAGTGCAAAAGCGCTGACTCTGGAACCGCTCTGCTGCGAACCGTTGAGCCCGAGTTCCGGTAAACCTGCAATCAGATCAAACGCTGTAATCGCCAGTGTAAACGGCACCAGACTGATGACTATGGCAACAACAACTTCCAGCCACGGCGCAAACACCCCTTCAAAGTATTTTTCGATTGCGACCAGCACTGCGAAGAAGCAACCCACTTCAATTAACACGCGAAACAACCAATAAGCGTAAGCGCCAAACACACCAAAAGTTGAAGACTGCGACAACTGATGCGAGGCAAGCAGCATAGCGGCAAGCACCGCGGTTATCACTGTCAGGTAGTCGTGAATCTGTTTATTCATTGACGCAGTCAACGTTGTGCATTCATGCTTCTTGAGTGGATATCATGTTGAATATACAAGGGTTTCTTAAACCCATGAACCGATACGCTATCACATCAGTGGCACTGGTGAAACAACTCGGGGAATAACATCAAACACCCTTCTGCAACGGCAATAATCTGTCCTGCCGACTGGCACTCACCTCCACCTATTTTAATAAACGGATTCGATCATGAAACTCTCTGCACTCATCACCATCGGGTTGGCAGCCGCGGTAGTCAACTTACCGGTACAGGCACAGGACCCGTCGACAAGCTTTTTCGTCACCAGCGTTGGCTCAGGTAAAGGCGGCGATCTCGGCGGTCTGGAAGGCGCTGATGCGCACTGCACCAAACTTGCCGAAGCAGCAGGCATTGAAGGAAAAAGCTGGGCCGCCTACCTGAGCACACAGGAAGAAGGTAAGCGAGGTATTTCTGCACGCGACCGGATTGGCAGCGGCCCATGGCACAACGCCAAAGGTGATCTGATTGCTGCGAACGTCGACCAGCTGCATATTTCACCGAACCTGGTTAAATCTACCGCACTCGATGAAAACGGCAATCTGGTCAAAGGTCGTGGCGATCAGCCCAACGAGCACGACATTCTGACCGGGTCCATGGCCGACGGCACCGCCTACTTCCCTCGTGAAACTGAAGATCGCACCTGCAGCAACTGGACTAGCTCCGGTGCAGGCAGCGCGACAGTCGGCCATCACGATCGACACGGCGGTGGCAACACTTCATGGAATGCCGCACACAACTCCCGCGGTTGTTCACAGGAAGACCTGATGAAAACCGGTGGTGCCGGTCTTTTCATGTGCTTTGCCACTAACTAGTTTCGAAATACTGCTTTACCTGCCCGCCAACGTACCACGCCGGACACCCGACTCATGATAAGAACAATCACCATAGTAACTACGCTGTGCATGCTAATGCCGCTGCAGTCAGCATTTGCAGCCAAGTACGCCAGATTTTCATATCAGGGTGAAACGCACTATGGCCGGGTAAGTGGAGACCAGTTACTGATCCTTGAAGGCGGACTATTTCCATTGTCTGCCACAAGTGACCAGACTGTGCACAAAGACGAGGTCGAATACCTGCCACCCACCGAGGCTTCAAAGGTGTTTGCAGTCGGGATGAACTTCGCCAGTCACCTGTCGTCACGTGCTGATGCCCCACCCCCGTTATTTTTAAAACTGCCAAGCTCACTCACCGGTCACAACAGGCCGGTGATCCTTCCAGACGGCGCTGACAACGTTCACTTCGAAGGCGAAATGGTGCTGGTGATTGGCAAACAGGCGAAAGACGTATCGGAAGAAACCGCAAAAGACTATATTTTCGGCGTGACTATCGGCAATGATCTGTCAGAAAGAACGTGGCAGCGGCGGGACCTGCAGTGGCTGCGGGCTAAAGCATCTGATGGCTTTGGTCCGGTTGGTCCGGTTGGTCCGGTAATCGCCACCGATATCACCTATAACGATATCCTGCTGACAACACGTGTTAACGGAGAAGTCGTTCAGCAGGAAAGTACCGCGAACATGATTCACTCTCCGGAAAAAGTGGTCAGCTACCTGAGCCGGTACTTTACGCTGCAGGCGGGAGATCTGATATTCATGGGCACACCGGGGAAAACCAGTGCACTGGCCGGTGAGGATGTCGTGAGCGTAGAAATCGACGGTGTCGGAGTGCTTTCGAATACTATTATTCGTTAACTCCGCACAACGGACCTGGCTCGCTCCTGCAGCACGGGAAGAATGTGGACTGCATCACGAAGTTTGTTGCGCCCTATCACCGGCATAACGCTCAAGCGTCACTAACACTCCCACGCTTTCCCGTGCTACTCAGCAAATCCTGTAATTTGTTGTAAAACAACCTACTAATTGGTAATCGACGGTGGCCAAGTTGTCTGTTGTTATGTAAGCATAGCGCCACCCAAAATGCGGCACCCCCAGCTCAAAACTACACACAGCGGCCTGCAATCCGCTATTTTCGCACCAATTTAAAGAGGTCTTTCGTGTACAAAAAATTACTCGTTATCGCATTCTCATCCTTTCTGGTCACTGCGTGCGGTGGCGGCGGGAGTTCTTCTTCCAGCGGAACCAACGGAGGCGGTACAAATAACGGTGGTAACAATGGCGGCGGCACTGATGGAGGCGGAGGCACAGTTGTTGGCGGCCAGTCGGGCAGCTTTGGTGATTCTGCAGATGCAGCAAACGGTATTGCAGGCACTTTTAATGTGTGCCCTGACAGCGCGCCGGGCAGCTTCTCCAGTTTCACACAAGACGGTGGCGGAAACTGGTGTGTAAAACGTTGTCCAGCCGGTGTGGCAATCGAAAATGACGACGGCGACCCCTGGGGACGATACAACGACGGCGGTGACCTGTTGGTTTGTCGCGATGAGAACGTCAACCCCGGGTCGCAAATCGCAATTGATATCTTCGCACCAATAAACGGTTGCCCTGACGGTGGCTGCCCTACCAATTCATTCCCACAGGTATACGTCTCTGCGGCAGCAGGAGCAGAACTGGCAGGCACCTACACCTGCACCGCCTGGTTGTTTGATCAGGTGACACAGGTTTGGGGCACTCAAAGCAGCCCGGCACCTTTCTCGGTCACGCTTAATGCCGACGCCAGCAACAGCGCAACCGTAGATGGCACACCAACTACGTGGAGTTTTGCCAACGGCGTACTGACGCTTGAGGGCAGCAGAACACTGACCAATGTTGCAGTCGGCAGCAGCAGCTTCACCAGCTACGACAGCAATACAGCACTGACGCGCTGTGCTTCGTAAAACAGCCTGCCGCTGTAAGTGATTTTAAACGCCCGCTTTTTGCGGGCGTTTTTTTTGAGCCACGCTATTTAAGACCAGTAACACATCCTCAAGCCGGAACAGTGAACTGATAGTGACACATCGCCACAACGTGATTATCGATTTACCCATTACTTGCGCACCTTGACGGTACATTATGAACGGCAGATACTAATTACCTGCTCTGCCAGCCGGCAGCATAACTGCCCATTAGGTGAGTGAACCTCCATGCCCTCTTCATCTTTTTCGCCGCCTGTACCGCTATCAGCTTGCTCTAACTTCTACACCAGAAGCTACTTTTGAATAACAACTCAACCGTTGTTCGTGCACTGTCATTCATGTTGGTGGCAACGGTGCTGCTTTCATCAATGCATGTACTGGTGCGATACCTCTCAGCAGACCTGCACCCTTTTGTTGTGGTGTTTTTTCGCAACCTGTTCGGGCTGGTCGTACTGATTCCGTTACTGTTAAAAAACGGCCTATCGTCACTTTCCACCAAACAACCGGCCATGTACGTCCTGAGAATTGCCATCGGCCTTTGCGCCATGCTTTCGTGGTTTTATGCGTTATCGAAAGTGCCGGTGGCTAATGCAACAGCGCTAAGTTTCAGCTCAACCATTTTCGCCACGCTATCTGCCTGGCTATTTCTTCGCGAGCCAATGCGGTTGCGTCGATGGGCGGCTATTGTTGTCGGATTGATTGGTGTGTTGGTGGTGCTGCGCCCGGGTATGGAAGGGTTTAACCGCTATGCCTTGTTAGTTATTGCATCGGCGGCGACCTGGGGTCTTAGCATCACCATTGTTAAGCAGCTATCCACAACCGACAGCACCATCACTATTGTTGCGTGGATGTCTATCGGGCTCAGCGTGTTGTCGATCTGGCCTGCGCTGCCGGTATGGCAGTGGCCAACGCCCACCCAATTCGGGCTGCTGTTACTGATTGGCGGCCTGGCCTCCGGCGGCCATTACTGTATGACCAACGCGGTTAGAATTGGCGATATGGCAACGGTAATGTCTGTCGATTTCTTTCGCTTGGTTTGGGCTGCAATTCTGGGCTATCTGCTTTTTGCTGATGTACTCGATGCAGGAACAGTGCTCGGTGCTGCCATTATTTTTGCCAGCGCCTGGTATATCGTGATGCGTGAAACCCAGCTCGAAAAACAG
>CAYZVB010000277.1:4535-7603 GCA_964481315.1 uncultured Granulosicoccaceae bacterium | reverse complement strand
CTTCTATACATATTGCTCTCCTACATCACATATCTAAAGTGACGATCAGCCGCCGCTGCAGTGCTGTCAGGGGCTGCGTCCGGATAAAAGTCAATAGCCGAACCATTAACGGCACCGTTGTCACCGCGCCAGTAGAAATTAATTGCACCGGTATTGCCAAGCAGTGATCGCGGTATCGCAAGCTCGGCTATACCACCAACTGAAGCAGCACTAACACTGCCAAGGTAATCCCACGACCAGTTACTGCCAGTGCCGGTGTAGCGGTATAAATCGCGACCTTCAAGCAAATAGTCACTGCCAGTCGCAAACTCACCTGAAAAACCGGTAAAGCCTGTACCGGCCTGTGAGTCGGTATCCATATACACCGCATACCCGTAAGTCAGTGCGGATATCGGGCCATCGTTCTGATAGGCAATGAACAGCGACTGATTGTTGTGCGCCATCCACGATTGTCGCCAATCAATATGACCGGTGGCATCGGCCACATCGGCGGCGTCCTGCGGATAGGCCCCAACACCGCTCCAGTCTTCAAGGTTGCCATCGACCAGAATTGTCGACACCGGATTCGACTGCTGTGTATTGCTGGCAGCCGAATCAGTGACTGTGATTGACACCACCGCAGGTGTGCTGTTGCTGACGCCGTCACTAACGCGGTAGGCAAAAGATTCTGCACCAATAAACCCGCCATTCGGCGTATACACCAGGTTAGGTGCAGTGCCCGATAACGTACCGTTGGAAGGTTGCAGCGTAATTTCATACGTTAACGCAGCCCCTTCGGGGTCAGACCCGCCAAGCGTCACATTAACTGCGTTGGCAACCGTGGTCGAAAACACCAGATCACTTGCGACCGGCACCTCGTTGGTCGCATTGCCGCCGGTGTTGTAACTGAAGTATCTGACAGCTGCATTGGCATTGGTGACGTTGTCGGGGTAGAAATCGTCGGTAGGTCCGCCAACCGCCGCATTCTGGGCAAGGAAAAACAACCGCAGTTCACTCGGGTTACCAACTAACGAACGCGGTACTGCCAGCTCAGCGTTGTTTGCGGCAAACGCAATGTTAGCGGTTCCCACACTTGTCCACGACCAGTTGCTGCCACTACCGGTATAAGTCTGAATATCAGACCCTTCGATAAGGGTATCTACACCAATCGGGTATTCATTCAGAAACCCTCTGAAGCCGGTTGCAGGGTTGCTGTCGGAGTCAATATAAATACCGTAGCCCCAGCTTAGCGAAGTCGCAGATTCATTACTGTAGGCGATGTAGTAGTTCTGCTCATCATGAGCCACCCAGCCTTCAACCCAGTCGATGGAGTCATTAAGTGCGTTGGCATCGAGTGGATCAATACCAAACGAGTTAACGTTGCTCCACTCCGCCAGGTTGCCATCAACCGTTACGGTAACCGGGTTGTTGGTGGCACCGCCGGTGACATTAATGGTTACCGATGCTACAGCGCTGGTAGCGCTGCCATCGTTAACAGCAAACGTGAAGAAGTCAGTACCGACAAAGTCAGCTACCGGTGTATAGGTAAGGGCCGGAGGTAAACCCGACACACTGCCGTTAGTCGGCTGATCGACCAGTTCAAACGTCAGCGCATCGCCTTCAATATCAGAACCGCCAAGCGTAATTTGCAGCGTTGAATTTTTCGCAACGGCCAGCTGCTGAGCCAGCGCCACAGGTGGTGTATTACCGTTGTTAGCCACCGTGGTATAGGTGAAGAATCGATCCTGATCGTTTGCAGTGGCATCTGTTACAGCGTTGGGAAAGTGATCAACCCCACTGCCACCGAGAGCGCTGCTGTCACCATGCATGTAGAAGCGCAGCGTGGTGGTATCTTCAAGCATGGAACGCGGAATCACTGCCTCTGCAGTGTTGCCGTTTCTTTGAACATTTACAAAGCTCACAAAGTCCCACGACCAGTCGCTGCCACTACCGGTATACTTCTGAAACGTACCCGCTTCAAGTAAGTAATCTGCACCGATAGGAAGCTCATTGCTAAAACCTCTGAAGCCGGTGGCAGTATTACCATCAATATCGATGTACATGCCGTAGCCCCAGCTGTCGGTAACGTTTTCTTCTGTGCGGTAAGCAATAAAGAAGTTGGCAATATCGTGCGCTACCCACACTTCACGCCAGTCGATGGTGTTGGCACCACTGGCATCAGCCGGGTCATCGCCAAAGCCGGTTACCGCGCTCCAGTCGGTTAGACTGCCATCAATATTCAGACTGTTATCGGCAATCGGGTTACTGATCGAACCGTTGCTGGGCGGGTTAATAACTGGTGGCGGCAATACCGGTGCGGCGACGGTGCTGTTGTCTACCTGTGCCAGATATTCAGACAAATCACTCAATTCACCCGGAGTTAGCGTCACGCTCAGGTGTGCGGTTACCGCATCTTCAAGTGTTGCTGCCGAACCGTCATGTAAATACGGACCGGTGCTCCACACGCCAAGTAACGTCGGGGTATCGATACCGGTTAACGGGCCGGCCAGACGGTTGCCGCTTTCAGGCATTAGTGTGCCAATGTCATGTAGCACGGCGCTGTTGGAATCGGTAAAAATTAAACCGGCATGGCAGCTTGCGCAACCCTGCGTGGCAAATACAGACTCACCGGCCAGTGCAGCAGTTGTCATTGAACCATCACTCATACGCCACGGACTATCATCGACGCGATCGAGACTGGTCATATAGGCAGTCAGCGCGTCAAGGTCGGCACTTAAACCGGCCTTGGCATTTCCCAGTGGCTCTGCGGTGTTGGCAAAGTCGGCATCGTTCATCAGCCCGCTGCCGCCGGCAAACTCGCGAATCTGCCCTTCGAAGTCCTGCACTTCATCGAAGTTACTGCTCCAGTGCAACATACCGTGCCCCATACCGGCACGCCCCTTCAGGGTAATGGTGTTGCGCAGGCCTTCACCCAGACCGGTAAAATCCCACACCCGTCCGTCATGTTCACCATCGACGTGGCAACTGGCGCAGCTCATGTAATCGAGACCGGCAAGGCGGTCATCACGCGCATCGTAAAACAACTGTTTGCCACGCAACACGGTGGCATCAAGACTTTCGTTAGACAC
>CAYZVB010000277.1:0-4525 GCA_964481315.1 uncultured Granulosicoccaceae bacterium | reverse complement strand
CGTTGCAAGCTGAGGCGCTGTGGTCGCCCCGTTATTAACAATCTCTTCGATGTTATAAATACCGATGGTGCGGTCCATAAAGTTATGAACATACAAACGATTGCCGTCCGCAGAGACCGTTAGACCCTGTGGTGCACGCCCGGTATCGACACGGCCGATTTCAATAGCTGTGGAAACATCAATAATTGAAACCTGCCGGTTGCCTTCGAGGCTGGTAAAGAGCGTTACACCAAACGGGTCAAACGCTGAAGCACCAGCAACACTGGCGTTGTCGTGATCAACCCGGTTAGCCAGTTGCTCGGCATTACCCGTCAGATCAATCTTTGATGTAATCGCTCGAACGGTCTGGTCGAACGTCATACCGGCGCCACCGCGTAAGTCACCGGCCAGAATGTTGTCCTGCTTTGAAGGCACCCATCCAAATTCACCACCCGGGGAAATCACCACCGCACCCACATAGTTTGGTACGCCGGGCCCCTGGTGTTCAGACACTACGCGGTTGCTGTGTTCGAGAATAATAGTATCGGTAATGGCAAGATCACTTGCTCGCATTACCACAACTTCACCACCGTACTTGCGGGTACCGTCATCAACAACCACGTTGGCAGTATCTTCACCCGGTAGCGGCGGTGTAATAAAACGCGATACATAAAGTGTTTGCTGCGCACCATCAATTGTCAGGTGTCGCGGACTGGAACCAACATCTTCTTCGTCAGAGACAGCGCCGGCAAGTGAAACCTGTACCACCTTACCAACAGCCTCCAGTGCGACATACGCACTGCTGTCACTAAACACAATGCCATAGGGCTGCGAGGCAGATTGCAAATCAATAGTACTGGTCATTGCCAGTGAAGTCGGGTTGATAATACTGATTGATGCATCTTCACGGTTGGCCACCCACACATCACCATTAGGCGCTTGCGCAAGTGATACAGGATTTCGACCAACCTGAATTTCGGCAAGCACTGCCAGTGTATTGGTATTGATTACACTGACACTGTTGTTGTCCGGGTTCACATTCCACAGCTGCCCTGCACTGCTGTGCTCAATCACACTGGTAGATGATTTTGCCGCCGCTGCCGTAACCGGTGGATGAATAATCTGCGTGTAGGTCTGGCGAACCTCATCGCCCAACACATCGCGCACAGTCAAACTAACCACATAACGACCGGCATCGTTATACGTGTGCGAGACAGATGGGTTGGAAGAATATGCAGTTTCAGGTGAACCATCACCAAAATTCCACTTGTACTGCAGCGTACCGCTACCCTCAGCATCAGCCGTCAGTGATAATGTGCTACCGGTTGCCACCGGACTGGCCGTTACTGGCTGCACAACCAGTGGCACCGGTAAATCTGCAGCCATTACCTGCACTTCTTTAAGACTCAGAAACTGACTGTTACTGGCAAGCTGCACCCGAACATAACGCCCGCGCGTACCAATGGGAAATTCTTCAGTCGCACTGGCAGCACCCGTATGGAAGCGCGAAACCACACCTCCCTGCGCACGCGTGGAATTTAGATCTTTACTGGTAAAAGGTGTTTCCGAAGCAAACACATAAAAGTCCGACAGTCGCTCACTACAACAGTCGGTGCGGTTCCACAGAATAACCGAATCAATATCTACCACCCGACCAATGTCTAGTTCCCACCATGACTGACGGTCGGCCTGGGTATGTGTGATGTTATTAGTATTGCCATCGTTGGCAACAGATGCAGGAAAGTTCGCGTTATAAAGACTCGACTGTTGTGCAGTTCCATCAATAGCAACGTTCGTCACATCAGAACGCTTACTGCCAAACACCTGCACTTCAGCCAGTTGCAGTGCATTAGAGCCGCGAAGTTGCACACGAATATAGCGCGCCAGTCCGTTAACGGTAATATCCGTCTGCCGGCCGGCCACACCATCAACCGGAAAATCAGAGACACCACTTTGTGCCTGCGTAGTTTGCAGGCTTTTCGACGCAAACGGAACAGTAGAAGTAAACACGTTAAAATTCGATAACCGGTTTGCGCAGCAATCGGTTCTGTTCCATAACCTGACGGTATCAATCTCCATCACGCGGCCAAGGTCAAGTTCCCACCAGGCTTCTGCTTCATTTTGTGTGTGAGTCAGTGAACCGGTTTCATCAGCGCCGCTTAAGTCTCCGTCGATGGCATTTTCTGCACCGAATTCAAGTGCCGAAGGATACGTAGACGACTGAGTCGCCGTGCCGGTTAATGCAACGTTATCGAGACGGGTATCAACTGCAGTAATGCGAATTACCTGCGCCTCTGAAGGTACCCCGTTACTATCTACTGCAAACAGCATCCAGTAACCCGGTACCGAGACGTTAGGGTTTGGATTTATAGTGACGGCATAGCCGTTGTTACCGTTGGCGGTAAACTCCGGACGATAATGTCTGGCACCGGTATTAATCGCATGGGTGGTGGCAGACATTTTAATCAAACTGAAGTAGTCGATGTTGCCACTGGTGGTCACGTTTAGTGCAGCACCAACATCGGCACTGGCAAAATCAGTTGTGACTGTTGGCCGTGTAGCGAGAGAACCATTGGCGTTAAACAGATACGGCGGCGAGAAGATCTGCGCATCCATGTGCGTGCCCGGTGAGTTCGGATCACCCGGGTGATATCCACCACCGGCAGTTATAACGCGGCCGTCAGTCAGTAACAGTGCAGACGAATGATAATCACGCGGTACCGTCATGTTCGCCATCCCGCGCCACTGCCCTGTAGTCGGGTTCCAGATTTCAGGCTCCATCACACTACCGCTGTCGCGAAACTTCGCACCGGTTGTGTTACCACCTACCACCAGCACTTCACCGGTCGGCAACGGTATTAGCTGGTGAAACTTACGCCGGTGATTCATGTTGCCGGTGCTGCGAATTACCGGCACCGCACCGTTCAGGTCCACCGTAAAAGCATTGTCGGCGGCACCGGTTGAATTACCGCCCCAGTTACCGTCGTTGCGACCAGAGATTAACTGCTTGCCAATATCGTAGTTAACCTGCACACCACCGGCGTGATTAACACCGTCGTGGTTGGCATTGGCCACCCTTGACCTTCCGGTGCCACTGGTGCTGATCAGATGGTTTTCGGTGGTATCCCAGTAGTGATAAACGTTGCCGTTCGGTGCCAGGCTTAGCAAAGGAAAAACGTTTTCGCGACCGCGCTCGTTGTTGCGAGTACGCATGTCGAGAAAATCAATACCGTTCAGTACAGACCAGCCCGCGTCCGGATCCCAGACATCCGGGTTGCGGGTATTCGACGACGATCCCATCGCCGTCATAATTTTTCCATCACCAAGCGTCAGCGTGCTCGGGTACCAGCGACCGCCGCTGGCCATGTTTTCAATGGGCTCCCATTCTGAGTTGCGATAGTCGAATACCGATGTCCAGGGACTGTTACCGCCGTTGCGCCCGCCGTTTACCAGTACCTTCCCGTCTTCCGTCATCGACAACGCAGCACAAAACATATTGTGGCCGTTGCGCAAATTCTCAGTGAACGAGCCGGTTTCCGGATCCCACACCGCGCTGTAAGTGCGCTCGGTGCTCGGCCAGGTACGACGCTCCGATCCCGAATACGTCAGGATTTTGCCGTCCGGCAGATTGGCCATCGATACCGCCACCAGCGGCCAGTCCATCACACCGCCCCACTGCCCAACGTCTGCAGGGCTGCCGGTCGCCGCGCCGATAACTGGCTCGACAACCTCTATGCTGTTAGCTTCAGGCACAGCCGGGTCAGTGGCGGTCACGGTTACGGCATCGCCCCCGCACGCAGCCAGTGCCACCGCGGCGACCAGCACAGGAAGTTTAAGTAACACTCGCATTGTGAGTTCCAAAATCGACGATCTCCACAATCTATCGTTCGGAACACCAATCCCTTGACCCGGGCTTTGCAGCTAAGTCAGACAGTTATTGGGATTTCATGAGTATCACTATGAGGTGAATATTGTCTTGACAGAAAATCGCGGGCGACCGATAATATGGAATTGCGCGGGAATAGCTCAGTTGGTAGAGCACAACCTTGCCAAGGTTGGGGTCGCGAGTTCGAGTCTCGTTTCCCGCTCCAAATAAATCCCGACCTGTCGGGATTTTTTTTGGTCCGCACAAAAGGCATCAAACAAACCCGCCGGGTGTGGCGCAATACCCTTTCGCAACATTCACTCCCACGGTTCGTAAGGTGCTAGACTTCACACCGATGAGTTGGAGTCGTTCAGAGTTTCCCGCTGCGGGAATCTGAAGCAGTCATTCAAGGCTGGATGGCAGAGTGGTTATGCAGCGGCCTGCAAAGCCGTGTACCCCGGTTCGATTCCGGGTTCAGCCTCCAAATTCATCCCGCAGTACAGAAAGCCCGGGTGGCGAAATTGGTAGACGCAAGGGACTTAAAATCCCTCGGTAGAAATACCGTGCCGGTTCGATTCCGGCCCCGGGCACCAAGCACACCTCCAAACATACCTTTTATTTTCAAATAAATAGAGTCTGCTGACAAAAACGACTATGGGAGGGACGAGCGTCTAAACCACC
>CAYZVB010000276.1:0-7624 GCA_964481315.1 uncultured Granulosicoccaceae bacterium | reverse complement strand
CCTGAAATTCATGATCATATGTTTTACAGCAACTTAAGTCTTATCTGCAAGCGAAACATACAATGGTATTGAAACAGTAGTTTTATTGGTCTTCGTTTGTTAGTCTGACTTCGTCCACTGAGATGTAAACAGTAATTGTTAGCACCAGGCAGGAGGAAATGACCGTCACCACCGCATCACCTAAAGCCAGACCACCGCTCACACAGCGGCAGCGCTCGGAGAAGTGGTTTGCATGGCTGCTGATCGCGCCTGCGTTTATATTTATTCTGGTGATAGTTGCGTGGCCACTGGTAGAAACCGTTCGTCTGTCTTTCACCAACGCCGACCTCGGCGGTGAAGAATATATCGGTACTAAGAACTATACCGACCTTGCAAAAAGCCGGAAATTTTCGCAAACCATCAGTCGCACATTCAGCTGGATGTTCTTTTCGGTTACGCTAAAACTAATACTCGGCTTAATCGGCGCTACCCTGCTTAATGCCCACGTTAAAGGCAAGGGTCTGTTTCGCATGCTGGTCATGCCTCCCTGGGTCATCCCCATTGCCATTGGTTGTATCGGCTGGCTGTGGTTGTACAACGGGCACTTTGGAATACTATCGGGCGTGGCGCAGAAAACCGGCCTTATAGACGGTTCGTTCGAATTTCTTGCCTACAAAAACAGCGCATACTGGTCAACCGTAGTAACAGATGTCTGGGTCGGAACACCCATGGTAACGCTGTTTTTTCTCGCCGCCATGCAAGGCGTTCCAACCGATTTGTACGAGGCCGCATATATGGACGGTGCCTCGCGCTGGTACCGATTCAGAAGAATTACCATCCCACAGATATTTCCGGTCATCGTATCGATGATGCTGCTGTCATCAATCTGGACCTTCAACAGTTTTGAAGTGATCTGGATTCTGACCGAAGGCGGACCACGCTCGGCCACCACTACACTGATTGTCGATACCTACAAAACCGCTATTGCCAACTTCAAGTTTGGCAAGGGTGCAGCAAGAGCAGTGATTATTGTGATCGTGCTGACGCTGTGGTCAATTGTGTATCTGTACATACTCAACAAATTAAACAAACGATTCGGAAACGCCTGATCATGATGAATCGTTACTCACTGTTGCATACGCTGTTTATATATTTTTGTATTCTGCTGTTCCTAATATTCATGCTGTTGCCGTTTTTCGAAATGTTCATGACATCTCTGCGGCCCATGAACCACCTGTTTCGCACCCCGTACCGGTTCTGGTCGGATGACATGAGCTTTCAGGCCTACTCCGACATCTGGGAGACCGTGCCGCTGCTCGGTCGCTATATTATCAACTCAGTGTTTATGGCCGGTACTGTCACCCTGATTACAATGATTCTTGTGATTCCGGCTGCATATGCGTATGCACGACTTGAATTTCCGTTTAAGTCAGTGTCACTCGGTGCATTTCTGGCGGTGAATATGTTCACCGGTGCCGTGCTGTTAATACCGCTTTACCGGGTACTGAGAACTCTGGGTTTTTTAAACACCTACTGGGCGATGATTATCCCGGGGGTGGCGTTTCTTATTCCCACCGGCATATGGCTGTTGCGCTCCTACCTCGAAAAGATCCCCAAAGAACTTGAAGAGGCCGCCTATGTCGACGGTGCAAGCCGTTTGTATACACTGCGGCGCGTGGTACTGCCGCTTGCTGTACCCGGATTAATCGTTGTCAGTGTGGCAGTGTTTATCGGCGCATATGCGCAACAGTTTCTGTTTGCAATTACTTTTAACCAGGTGCGGGAATATCAACCGCTGCCTGCCGGACTGTTTGAATTTATCGGTTATCAGGAAGTGGTCTGGAACCAGATGATGGCCGCAGCGCTTATCGGTGTGTTACCAGTTCTTTTTATCTTTCTTTTTCTGCAAAAGTACCTCGTTGCAGGCCTCACAGCAGGCGCGGTAAAGGAGTAGCAGAAAGAAAATGTTGTGTCACAACCAACCTATGAGGGGTTACCAATGAAATTGATGAAACATCTACTAATCTGCGGTGTTGCCACTGCAGTTAGTATGCAGGCACAGGCCGAAGAAGAGTTGCACTTTATTATGTGCGGCGGCGAGGTTCGCGAAGCAGACCAGAAAGCAGCCGACGAGTTTATGGCTGAAAACGAAGGAGTCACGGTTAAGATTGATGCAGTACCGTGGGGCACGTGTCAGGATAAATCACTGACTCTGGCCGCCGCCGGTGACCCGCCTTCGCTTTCCTACATGGGGTCGAGAACCCTGAAGCAACTGGCCAAAAACGATCTGATTCTGCCGGTAGAAATACCCGAAGAAGATCGCGCGCTTTACCAGCCGGGCGTGCTTGCCACAGTAAGCGACGGCGGACAACTGTGGGGCTACCCGCACGCGTTCTCCACCAAGGCGCTTTACATGAACTGCGGCCTGGTTGAACAGGCCGGTGAAGCCTGCGAAGCACCACAAACATGGGACGATCTGTACAACCTTGCCAAAGCAATTAATGATAAGACCGATGCTGCAGGTATAGGTCTGGCTGCGAAAGACTTTGACAACACCATGCATCAGTTTTTGAACTACCTGTACTCCAATGGTGGCAAGGTGCTCGACGCTGACAGTGGAGATGTCCTGCTGGACAGCCCCGAGACACTGGAGACACTTGAGTTTTACGGCAAGCTTGTTGAAGTTGCGCAGGAAGGCCCTACTGCCTGGGAACGTTCAGAACTTAAAAACCTGTTTAACGACAGCGCGATTGGCATGTACATCAATGGCCCCTGGGGACGCGGCCAGCACAATGAAGAAATCAATCAGAAGATTGTCCCGATCCCTGCAGGGCCATCCGGAGAGCAAGGCACAATTCTGATCACAGACTCCCTTGCAGTATTCAAAGGGTCAGGCCACGAAGAACTGGCAATGAAACTGGCAGCAAAACTCTCTTCAGGTGAATCACAATACGATCTTGATCAGAGCTGGGGTCTTACACCGATACTGCAATACGAAAAAGCAGGTGTCGAAAAGCCCTACTACGTTGACGATCCGTTCTGGCAGGTCTACGTGGCAGGTATTTCAAAAGGCGGACCTGAGCCATTGGTTACCGATTTTAAATCACTTCAATCGGTATTCACCAACATGATTCAGGGCATTGTATTAAAAGACGATACTGCCGAAAATCTGGTAGCAATTGCTGCAGAAGAACTGGCCGAAATCAAGTAACGCCAGCGTCAGCCGAATCCTTCGGGGCACTACGCCCCGAAGGATCACCCACCGCCAAAATGAAAACATCAGCCGATGTCTACCCTGCAGCTTAAATCGATTTCAAAATCCTTCGGTGACACCGAAGTTCTGCATAACATTAACCTGGCCATTGAAGACAAGGAGTTTGTTGTCTTCGTTGGCCCTTCCGGCTGCGGCAAATCCACGCTGTTGCGGATAATTGCGGGCCTTGAAATAGCCAGCAACGGTGAAATTGTTATCGATGATCGCGAAGTATCTCACCTGCACCCGGTGGAACGCGGTATTTCCATGGTGTTTCAGTCGTACGCTTTGTACCCGCACCTGAGTGTGTATGAAAACATTTCATTTCCACTTCGTGTGCAGAAGCTTGATAAACAAGAGCTGGATAGCCGGGTAAACAAAGCCGCAGAGATTTTGCAGCTAACTGATCGGCTCAATTTTAAACCGGGACAACTCTCCGGCGGGCAACGCCAGCGTGTGGCGATTGGCCGCTCTATTGTGCGTACCCCAAAGATATTCCTGTTTGATGAACCCTTATCAAATCTTGACGCGGCACTGCGCGGTGACATGCGTGTAGAGCTTTCACAGCTACACAAAGACCTGCAGTCCACCATGGTATACGTCACGCACGATCAGATAGAAGCGATGACCATGGCAGACAGAATTGTGGTACTGAACGGTGGCGTGGTAGAACAGTTTGGCACCCCGATGGATCTGTACCACCATCCGCAAACACGATTTGTTGCAGGCTTTATCGGCCAGCCTAATATGAATTTCATTCCGGCAACCGTTGTTGCAGCAGACGCAAACTCAGTCACTGTTGAGGTTAACCAGTCACACCAGCTACAGGCATCCGTTGATGGCAGTTCTCTTAAGCCCGGAGACAATGTAGCAATAGGCATCCGCCCCGAGGACATCACCCTTACAGGCGACGCATCCGGACTACCGCTGCAGGTGTCGGTGGTCGAGCGACTGGGCGGCACATCAATTATTTATGGTTCGCTGTACGATGAGTCAAAATTCTGCGCAACTGTCGAAGGCTACGCGCAGGTATCAGAGGACAAAGTCGCGTATCTGCAATTCCCGGATCACAACGTGCATCTGTTTGACGCCAACGGCAATGCATGTAGACGACTGTCGGCACCGGATATTCAACAACTGACACAGGGACTGTGATATGCGGATTGCTTTTACCGGCGCAGGATTGCGCAGTTCACATGTACTGAACATCTTTAAGGAAAAACTCCCCGACACCGAGTTTGTCGGCTACTACGATCCGTCACCGTCGATGCCAGAGAAGCTGGGTAGTGACATTCCCGCTTACGACTCGGTAGAGAGTTTACTTAAGCAGTCCGCGCCTGATCTGTTGTTTGTCGGCTCACCTAATACCTATCATCTTGAGCATATCCGTCTGGGCCTGCAGGCAGGGATACGCATACTGACCGAAAAGCCGGTTGTCACCAGTATTGAAGATACCTATGAACTTTGCAGCTTATTATCCGAATACGGACACGAGCGCGTGATGGTCGGTCTGGTGCTGCGATACTCTGAACACATGATCGACCTGCAGCAGGCCATTAACGACGGACAGATCGGTCAGATTTCTTCTATTGAAGCGAATGAACTGATTGCGCCGTATCATGGTGCTTTTTTTATGCGTGACTGGCGGCGCAGTACGGCGTTGTCTGGCGGGTTCATGTTAGAAAAGTGCTGTCACGATCTGGATTTATACAACATGATCACAGGCTCGCGACCAAAGCGTGTGGCAAGCTTCGGCTCAAAACGAACATTTCTGCCGCAGTTCGGGCAACAAGCCTCACTACCGGTTTATCACAGTAAGCCGTCTGTCTGGAAGAACGCCGACAACCCGTTCGACAGCAATGCCGATATTATCGACAGCCAGAACGCGATTATCGAGTTTGAGTCGGGTGTGAATATGTCTTTTCACACTAACCTGTATGTACCCGATGAACACCGGCGCTTTTGTGTGATAGGTACAGAAGGAATGGCCGAAGGCGATTTTCATCGCGGCTACCTGCGCATAACCCGTGCAGAAGACAACCACCGGTTACTCGAAAAAGACTACCGTGAAGACGGCACCGGCAACCTTGGCCACTACGGGGCTGACGCCAACATGGTAAGCGACATTATCAGCTACCTGCAGGGCGAGGCTGCAGCGCTGCCAGTGTCGGTTATCGATGCACTTGAAGCCGGTATTGCGGCATTGTCTATTGACCAGGCGCGACTGTCAGGAGAGATTGTTGACTTAACTGATGTCTGGCAACAGTTCGATAGCTTCAACCTGCGCCAGACCGCATAACAATGTCTGACACCAGCGCCGCGGGCAGCATAATGTACCGCGAGATGTATGAGTCTCCGGCGGTTTTCGAAACAGCCGCCAGTCAATCTGTTAGCAATACCAGTACGTTAACCGGCAACACCGGGATATACACCATCGCCCGCGGCAGTTCCGATGCTGTTGCCACTATACTTGCGTATGAGTTTATGGACACACTGCAGGTGCCGGTCACCAGCCTGCCGCCTTCAGTGTTTAGCCTGCGTCGCGGGCTTAAATTTGGCAACACCTGCGCCCTGGTTATATCGCAATCCGGTGCCAGTGAAGATCTGCAACGCTCAGTACAGGGTGTTTCGCACTCCGGTGGTCGCGTTATTGCCATTACCAACAATAAGCAGTCTCCGGTCGCACAACAATCAACAGTCAACGTTGATGTGTGTGCAGGCAGCGAAATTGCGGTGCCTGCGACCAAGTCGGTGATTGGCAGTATTGGTGCGGGCATGGCGCTACTGGCATCTGCCAATGATTCATACGCCGCAGGTATCGAAAATTCTGTACTAGCGTTAAGCAGGCTTAAGCAACAACATTATCCGCACACCGAAACACTGATTTCAGACCTGCAGAATGCTGCTTCCCTGTATGTAGTCGGCCGTGGTACAGGCTACGGCGCCAGTCGCGAAGTAGCGCTCAAATTTAAAGAAACCTGTGCTGTACATGCCGAAGCCTATTCGGCATCTGAGGTCATGCATGGCCCGCTGCAACTGGTAAATAACCGGTTTGTGGTACTAATGCTCGACACTGGTGTTATGGCATTCAATGAAAGCCTGAATCAGGCGCAGGCCGGGTTTGAACACGCCGGTGCCAAAGTTCATCGTATACGTGCACTGGACTTTACGGAGTATACTATCGCACCGGCTGCAGCAGCGGCACTGCTGCTGTACCTGATGTATCCTGTGGTTCACCAACTGACGCTCAGCAAAGGTCTGAACCCCGATCAGCCACACGCACTGAGCAAAGTCACCAACACGGTATAGTACCTCCAAGAGCCGGAATGTCAGACCCCACACCAGACAACACCCCGCACACCACCCGCGAAATTAATTCGCAGCCGGCGTTGTGGCAATCCCTGGCACAGGACCGGGGCGCAGAGTTCGATGACATACGTCACTGGATTAAACAACTGGACATTTCCGAGGTCTGGTTTACCGGAGCAGGTACGTCTGCGTTTGTCGGTGACATACTGGCAGCGGCACTTGATCCGTTAACGCAAGCTACAATGCGTTCGATCAGCTCTACAGACCTGGTGTCGGCACCGCAGTTGTATATCAACGGCAAATCAAAGCCATTACCAAAACCACTAGTAGTATCGTTCGGTCGCAGCGGCAATAGTTCGGAGTCTGTTGGCGTATTGAACCTGCTGGATCAGCTTCTGCCACAAGCGCCGCGACTCAATATCACCTGCAACAGCAGCAGCGAACTGGCAACCCGCAATCACCCGTCAGATCAACAACGCACAATCATTTTGCCTGCCCATGATGAAGGCTTTGCCATGACAGCGAGCTTTTCATGCATGCTGTTATCCGCTGCCAGTGGATTCGACCCGCAAATGTCAGACTGTGCAGATGCCCTGTCGCGACTGTCCGCGCGCGCTTCCACCCTGCTTGCTGCTGCAACACACTGGGCAGAATCGTGCAAACAGCCTTCAAGGATGGTGTTTCTTGGCAGCGGCTGCCTGCAGTTTGCAGCGCGTGAAGCAACGCTTAAAGTCATGGAACTGACTGCAGGCCAGGTCCCGGGGCTTTGGGACAGCCCGCTGGGTTTCAGGCACGGACCAAAATCATTTATCGATCCACAGACGCATGTGGTGTTGTTTGAATCGGAACACAGCTACAGCCGGTTGTACGATCAGGATCTTGCACAGGAAATACGCACACAGTTTCCGGAAAACGCTCTGACGGTAATCAGCAATAACGCAAACAATGAAATGGCTGTTGAACCCGGACTTCCGGATCACTGGAACAGCGTGCTTTACCTGCTGACAGCGCAGGTTCTGGCAGTTGAGTTGTCGCAGCGATTGCAGCTTAATGTCGACGACCCGTTTATCGGCACCAATACAC
>CAYZVB010000275.1:0-7624 GCA_964481315.1 uncultured Granulosicoccaceae bacterium | reverse complement strand
GTCACAAGCTGTAAGAGCCACTGCGATGAGACCGGCAAGTAAACTTTTTTGCATGAAAATTCCTTACAAATTAAATTGAGATGTTCGGCGGAGCCCGCAAAACAGTAGCTGAACTCGACGATGGAGCTAGTTTGTCAGTTTTTTGATGCGTTTTCTGTGCTGTGTGTACAGTTATTGATACACACGCAGCCAGGGACGTTGCAATGCCCCTGGATCAGACAGCTTAAAGGTGATGTACGATAAGAAAACGCGAACCAGATCAGCCTTTTACCCGGTTTAACGCCTTGCAATATCACTTCTCGTGACCCGGGTTGCGGCCGTAGCATACAGCAAACTGTGCCGCGCTGCGAAATTGCCCTCACGCAGGCGCATTCGCAGGCTTGCACTGATGCCGGGTTTAAGACGGGGCTGTACCTTCGCCGGGCCTACAAAACGTTCAGCGGTACTTTAATGTAGCTGGCACCGTTCGCTTCGGGGTCTGGTAAATCGCCGGCACGCATATTTATTTGAACCGAAGGGATCATCAGTCGCGGTGTGCCGAGCTTTTCATCACGCGCGGTACGCATCTCGGTGAATTCTTCCAGGGTGATATTCTGATTGGCCTGAACATTCGAGCGTTTCTGTTCGCCGACTGTTGTCTCCCAGGCGTAGTTGTCGCGGCCGGGCGCTTTGTAGTCGTGACATAAAAACATTCTGGTTTCATCCGGGAGCTGATAGATCTTCTGGATGGACTCATACAACTTTGCGACGTCGCCGCCTGGAAAATCACAGCGCGCTGTACCAAAATCGGGCATAAACAACGTATCACCAACAAACAGCGCATCAGCCACATGATGCACCATACACGCGGACGTGTGCCCGGGCGTATGAATTGCGCGTCCTGTTAGTGAGCCGATTTGATATGTTTCGTTATCTTCAAACAAATGATCGAACTGGCTGCCGTCAGTGTGGAAAGTCTGACTTTCATTAAAGATTTTCCCAAACACCTTCTGCACTTCGGTGATGTTGGACCCGATTGCTGTTTTGCCACCGGTTTTACGCTTGATGTAATGCGCACCGGTGATGTGGTCGGCATGTACATGGGTGTCGATTATCCATTCGACCTCGAGTTTATTTTCTTCGACATAGGCGATTAGCAGATCCGCCGACTCATGAGTCAGGCGACCGGACGCCGCATCGTAGTCGAGCAGCGAGTCGAACACGGCGCACTTGCCGGTGGTGGTGTCAGCTGCGACATAGCTCACATTGTTCGTAGCTTCATCAAAAAACGCATTAACTTCGAGCATCTGGCTCTCCGGTATCATTTATCCCTGCTAGTTTATTGTCTAACACAAACTAATCCAATACTGCTGGGCCTGAAAAGCTGTACTGGTGTATCAGTCGCCCGGTGTAAAAAAAACTCAATCAGCCGAAACAGATGCTGTACCGAACCTGGTCTTATTTGCCCACGCTGTAACAGGTGCCACGTTACGATACGGCTGTGCCCCCCATCTAAAAGTGGCAAAATTGTCGGTTACCCCACCTAAACGGTAGATGCACCGGAAATTCAGGAGAAAAGTTAATGGCGGACATCAAAATACCGCTTCGCGATATGCGGTTTTCTTTACAAGAAGTGCATAAGTACACAGAAGCGTGTAACAGCCTTGGCGGCTTTGAGGAAGTCGGTGCCGACCTGCTCGATGCGATCCTTGAAGAAGCTGCCAAGTTTGTCGAGCAGGAACTCGCCCCGCTTAACCAGTCCGGTGACCAGCAGGGCTGTCAGTGGAACGATGGCGTCGTTACCACGCCTGACGGTTTTAAAGAAGCCTACGCCAAATATGTAGAAAGCGGCTGGGCAAGTCTTTCCGCGGAGCCTGCGTTCGGTGGTCAGGGGCTGCCGCCTTCCATGGCAACTTTGGTCAGCGAAATGTCCGGCACTGCCAACTGGGCATGGGCGATGTACCCGGGCCTGAGCCACGGCGCACACGCAACAATCACCGCACATGGCACCGACGAACAAAAGAACACTTATCTCGGGCCGCTGACCTCAGGCGAATGGACCGGCACCATGTGCTTAACAGAGCCACACTGCGGGACCGACCTCGGTATGTTGCGCACACGCGCCGAACCGAATGACGACGGCAGCTACGCTTTGCACGGCACAAAGATTTTTATCTCTGCCGGTGAGCACGACATGACCGACAACATCGTACATATTGTGCTGGCTCGACTGCCCGATGCTCCGTCAGGCACTCGTGGCATAACGCTATTTATCGTACCGAAAATGCTCCCTGCAGCCGACGGTAGTATTGGTGAGCGCAATGGCGTCAGTTGCGGTTCCATCGAACACAAAATGGGCATTCACGGCAATGCCACCTGCGTGCTCAACTTTGATGGCGCTACCGGCTTTCTGATACGCGCACCGAATCGCGGCCTCAACTGTATGTTCACTTTTATGAATGCAGCCAGGCTCGGCACCGCGCTGCAGGGGCTTGCACATGCAGAAGCAGGTTTCCAGGGTTCACTGACATACGCTCGCGAAAGACTTCAAATGCGTTCAAGTTCAGGTCGCAAACACCCCGATAAACCTGCCGACCCGATCATTGTTCACCCCGATGTCCGTCGCATGCTGCTAACCCAGAAAGCATTTGCAGAGGGCGGTCGACTGCTGGTGCACTCACTTGCCATGAGTGTCGATGTAGTCGATTCGGACGCCAGTGATGAAGCGAAAGGCAAAGCCGATCAGCGGCTGGCATTTCTCACACCAATTGCAAAAGCGTTTCTCACTGAAACCGGATTTGAATCGGCCAACCTCGGCTTACAAATATTCGGCGGACACGGTTTCAT
The DNA here is from genome assembly GCA_964481315.1 of uncultured Granulosicoccaceae bacterium. GTDB lineage: Bacteria > Pseudomonadota > Gammaproteobacteria > Granulosicoccales > Granulosicoccaceae. The sequence continues at coordinate 4,798 of CAYZVB010000275.1, read as the reverse complement.
TCAGGAATGGGGAATGGAACAAAACGTCAGAGACTGTCGCATTTCAATGCTGTATGAAGGTACCACCGGTATTCAGGCGCTCGATCTGCTCGGTCGAAAAGTGGTTGGCTCACAGGGCGGGCTGCTGCGACAGTTTATCGCAGAGATTGACGCGTTCTGCGAACAGCACAAAGACAATCGCAACATGGCCAACATGATTGCGACGCTCGAAGCTCAGTGTGAAGAATGGCAACACGTCACCACACAGGTCACTATGCGCGCAATGTCCGATGCCGACGAAATCGGTGCCGCTTCGGTTGATTACCTGATGTATTCCGGCTACGTGGTACTGGCATACATGTGGGCCAAAGCCTCAGCTACGGCACAACAGTCCCTCGCCAAAGACGATTGCAGCGAACAGGAATTCTACGAAGCAAAAATTGCTACCGCAGAGTTCTACTACGATAAATTGCTGCCGCGCACGCGAACTCTGGTTGCCACCATGGAAACCGGTGCTGACTCACTCATGGCGCTGAAAGCCGAACACTTTAGTTTCTAGGAGCCAACCAATGCTATACGAAGGTAAATCAATCACCGTTAAAGCATTGTCTGACGGCATTCATGAAATGTGCTTTGACCTTAGCGGGGAAAGCGTTAACAAATTCAATCAGGCGACACTTGCAGAATTGGAAGAAGCTGTAAACGCGGTGCAACGCGAAGACAGCATTACCGGTCTACTGCTTAGCAGTGCGAAAAAGAGTTTTTTTGTCGGTGCAGATGTCACCGAATTTGGCACTCTGTTTAAGAGTGGACAAGACGCACTGGTCAGCGCACTGCTGGACATTAATGCTCTGTTTTCATCAATCGAAGATCTGCCGTTCCCAACGGTTGTTGCTATCAATGGCGAAGCACTGGGCGGCGGGCTTGAGATCTGCCTCACCTGCGACTACCGGGTAATGGCAAGCAACGCTAAGGTTGCTCTGCCTGAAGTCAAGCTCGGTATATTGCCAGGCTGGGGAGGCACCGTCAGACTACCGAGACTGATCGGTATCGACAACGCTATTGAGTGGATTGCCACCGGCAGTAACAAGCGTGCTTCAGCGGCTCTGAAGGACGGCGCTGTTGACGCTGTGGTCGCAGAAGATCAGTTGCGCGAGGCATCACTGGATTTATTGCAACAGTGTATTGACGGAAAGTTCGATTACCGCAAACGCCGTGAAGAAAAACGGCAGCCGATTAAGTTATCGACTATCGAACAAACCATGGCATTTGAATCTGCACGCGGTGTTGTCGGTGCCAAAGCAGGCCCGCACTATCCGTCACCGATGGCTATTATCGGTACCATTCAAAAACATGCCCCTCTGCACCGCGACGATGCATTTAAAGTCGAGGCCGCCGCATTTGCAAAACTTGCCGAGTCACCAGTCACCGCCTCGTTGATTGGCATCTTCATGAAAGACCAGTATCTGAAGAAGCAAAGCAAAGGTATGCAGGAAGCAGCGCAACCGGTTAACAAGGCTGCAGTACTCGGCGCTGGAATTATGGGCGGCGGTATCGCCTATCAATCGGCCTCGTGTGGCGTACCTATAATGATGAAAGACATCAACCAGCAGGCACTGGATGATGGACTGGCTGAATCTGACAAACTGTTTTTTAAACAGGTAAAACGCGGCAAGCTCGACCAGGCAAAGGCGGCAGCAGCAATGCACAGGATCATGCCAACACTCAGCTACGGAGACTTTGGCGATGTTGATCTGGTTGTCGAAGCGGTGGTAGAAAACCCGAAAATCAAACAGTCAGTACTTGCAGAAGTAGAGTCAAAAATCCCGGATACAGCAGTGCTCACTTCAAACACGTCGACCATTTCAATTAACCTGCTGGCAACCGACCTGGCACGCCCCGAGAATTTCTGTGGCATGCATTTTTTCAATCCCGTACATCGCATGCCACTGGTTGAAGTGATTAAAGGGGAAAAAACCAATGACGCTGCGGTTGCAACTACAGTGGCATACGCACGTAAACTCGGTAAGACACCTATAGTGGTGAATGACTGCCCCGGCTTTTACGTGAACCGTGTGCTGTTCCCCTACTTCGGCGGACATCGGTTATTGCTGCAGCATGGTGCAGACTTTATGCACGTAGATAAAGTAATGGAACGCTGGGGCTGGCCAATGGGACCCGCCTATCTATTGGATGTGGTAGGGCTTGATACCGGACATCATGGTGGTGAAGTCATGGCGGCCGGGTTCCCGGACCGTATGAAGTATGAAGGTGACGGTGCGGCAGACCTGCTGTTTAAGGCTGAACGCTACGGACAGAAAAACGGCAGCGGTTTCTATAAGTACGAACTCGACAAGCGTGGCAAGCCAAAGAAAATCCCCGACCCTTCGGTAAACGATGTGATTGAGCCCGGTGTGCTTGAAACACGCGAGTTGACCGACGAGCAGATTGTCGAGCGCATGATGATACCCATGTGCATCGAAGCCGTCAGGTGCCTTGAGGAAGGTATTATCAGCGGCCCGGCAGATGCTGACATCGGGTTGATTTACGGTTTGGGTTTCCCTCCGTTCCGTGGAGGCATTCTGCACTTTATCGACACCATTGGTATGAAGAATTTCTGCGCCATGTGTGATCAGTACACTGATCTGGGACCGCTGTATCACCCGACAGACGGCATGCGAAAAATGGCTGAAGGCAACCACACTTTCTTCCCTCAGGCAGCGGCATAACGGAGCGCAGATCATGAAATACAACAACAATGATGTAGTGATTATCGATTGTGTACGCTCACCGATGGGACGCTCAAAAAACGGCGGCTTCGTTAACGTACGTGCAGAAGACCTTTCGGCAAACCTGGTGAAAGCCCTGTTCGCCAGACACCCCGAAGTCGACCCGAATGATGTTGAAGATCTGGTCTGGGGCTGTGTAAACCAGACGCTTGAACAGGGGTTTAACATCGCACGTGGCATAGTGCTGCGTGCAGACCTGCCTGAAACCGTTGGGGGGCAGACTGTCAGCCGCCTGTGCGGCTCTTCGATGTCAGCGCTGCACACCTGTGCACAGGGCATCATGACCGGCTATGGTGATGTTTTTATTGCCGGTGGTGTTGAACATATGCAGCACGTTGCGATGTTACATGGTCTTGATCTGCACCCGGCCATGAGCAAGCACGTAGCAAAGGCTTCGATGATGATGGGCGTCACTGCTGAAATGCTGGCAAAAATACATGGCATTGGCCGCGAACAACAAGATCAGTTTGCCGCACGGTCGCATCAGCGTGCCCACGCCGCAACACTCAATGGCGGCTTTGGCAATGAAATTGTCCCAATCGAAGGCCACGACACCAACGGTTATAAAAAACTGATAGAAGTAGATGAAGTTATTCGTGACAACGTCACCGCAGAGTCATTGGCTGAGTTGCGACCGGCCTTCGTACCCAAAGTCGGTACCGTAACGGCAGGAAGTTCATCAGCGATTTCAGACGGTGCCTCGGCAATGCTGTTGATGTCCGGTGCTAAAGCACGTGAACTCGGTGCTCAACCGATTGCCAGAATTCGCAGTATGGCGGTGGCCGGCTGCCCTGCCGCAATCATGGGTTACGGACCGGTACCCGCCACGCAAAAGGCGTTGCAGCGTGCCGGTCTTACCATGGACGATATCAGCCACGTTGAACTGAATGAAGCCTTTGCCGCACAGGCACTACCGGTCCTAAAAGACCTGAACCTGCTCGACGTCATGGACGACAAGGTCAACCTGCACGGCGGTGCTATTGCACTGGGCCATCCGTTCGGGTGTTCCGGCACGCGCATCAGCACCACGCTACTCAACGTTATGCAACAACATGACGGACAATTCGGGCTTGCCACCATGTGTATTGGTATGGGGCAAGGCATTAGCACCGTGTTTGAGCGCTTAAACTAAGAAATACCGGACAGAGCGGCATGATGCCGCTCTTTACCGCTACAGCCATGATCAATCAACCAATTTTGTGTGCACCTGATCGCACTTCATTGCAATAAACGCCAAAATATTATTCGTATCGTCACCTAATTCACACAGTAAACCAGCACAGATCAATAGACTCCGCCGCTCGCGTCGACCCACGTTCGACAGCAACCGACTTCACCAGAGCAGGAGTGAAAGATGAGTGCAATCAACAACAAAAAATTATTGATCACAGGGATAATCTGCGGGCTTGGCTTCAGTGCACCTGCGTTTGCAGACAGCATTCGAGTCAACGCAAAGGGCAACGCTCGAATAGTTCTTTCCCCGCACACCGGATACCGCACGCTTGAGCTGTACTCGACCCACAAGGCGAACGAAATCGGTTATACCGTATCGCACCACAAAGGTGGCAGCTACGACGGTACACTTTCTAACGTCACCGGGCATATGACCATTGTCACCGGCGACGGACACGACACAGTGATACTTTCAGACCTGGTGTTAAACGGTAATTTGGTTGTTCGCACCGGCAATGGCGACGATAACGTAGTGCTTTATCACACGACTATCGATAAGAACCTTCGTGTAGTGACCGGTAACGGTGACGACTATGTGGAGTTTAATATGGCAACCATTGGCCAAAGTACAAAACTCTTTACCCAGAACGATCATGACGAGGTGTATTCCACCACAACCACATTTGGTGGTGCTGTCCTGATGAACCTGGGACGCGGCTGGGACCACCTTGATCTGACTTACACCACTTTTCTTAAAGCCAGACCGAAGCTGGTTGGAGCAGGCCATAAAGATGCCTTTACTGACTTCGGCGACAACAGCTACCTCGCCGGCGATCCTAAATTAAAGAGCTTTGAGT
>CAYZVB010000274.1:7021-7662 GCA_964481315.1 uncultured Granulosicoccaceae bacterium | reverse complement strand
GCACTGGCCATCGGTAGTTGGTAATCAATGGCGCGCAGTGCCGCAGCAGGCTCAATAGACAGCGGCGGGCAGCCTTTGGAATCACCGCTTACATTGGCACCCATCAAAGACAATGGCTTGATAATTCGCCCCATCGGCCGGCGTGACAGTGACTCATCACCGGTCAGCCGCGTCGCAAAAGTTTGCGCCGCCAGCAGCCCCGCGATCAATCGCATCCCGGTGCCCGCATTCCCCATATACAAGTCATCAGCCGGCGCGTTCAGCCCGCGCATACCGACACCTTTAACTACAACACTGGTGTCGTTTTGGCTGATATCAGCGCCCATCGACGCAAACGCAGACAATGTATTGAGACTGTCTTCACCAGCCAGCCAACCAGTGATACGACTGGTGCCTTCCGCAAGCGATGCAAACATGACCGCCCGATGAGACATGGATTTGTCTCCCGGTACGGTAAATTTGCCACGGATGATGCCGCCGGGTTCAGCAATTGCAACAGTCATTGTGCATCGGCCTTTGACAGTATTTTTTCATCGCGGGTTTTCTTCGCCACGCGAAACATGTGTTCAATAGCGCGCTCATCCTTTTGTTCAATAGCAGCAGTCAATTCTGATAAGCCTTTTCCAAGATGCGACACTGCA
>CAYZVB010000274.1:0-7011 GCA_964481315.1 uncultured Granulosicoccaceae bacterium | reverse complement strand
TGTCTTTCCACATCACCGGATCACTCGAGGCAATGCGGGTAAAGTCACTAAATCCACCAGACGCATAGCGCAGCAATTCTTCCTGTTGCTCCATGCGAAATAAAGTTTCGACCAGACTAAAAGCCAGCAAATGCGGTAAGTGACTGGTAGCTGCGAAGACTTTGTCGTGCCGTTCCGGAGTCATGGTCTCGATCACCGCACCGGTTTGCGACCACAAATCGCTCACCAGCGCCGACGCTTCTACAGACGTTTCGGCATCGGCCGTGACAATCAATCGCTTGCCCTGATAAAGCGATGCAAAACCCGCCTCAACCCCGCTGTGTTCAGTGCCTGCGATCGGGTGTGCCGGAACAAAATTAGACAGTGAATCGAAATGCCTGCGGGCGGCAGCTATCACGCTTTGCTTAACGCTGCCGGCGTCAGTCACTATACAATCTTTGGTCACCGCTCCGGCAAGTTGTTCGAAAATGGCATCGTTGGCACCGACAGGTGCTGCCACCAGAACCAGATCACTGCCCTCGACAGCCTTTGCCAGTGACGTGCTGTAGCTGTCGATAATTCCGCGCTCAACGGCACGGATAAGATTCTGTTCATTGCGGCCGTAGCCGACAAACTTCGCAGTATGCCCGGCTGCTTTCAGCGCAAGCGCGAAAGACCCGCCAATCAGGCCGACCCCGATAATAGTGATTTGTTGGGTCATACGTTCACAGTACCGGTTTAGTGAGGCACGACTCGGGGAGGCTCATCGTCAGGTGTACACAGCGGGGTGCTAAGCAGATACCGCTATGATGCCAGTGTTAGTGAAGACGGGCAATTCCCGCAGGCCAAAGAATAGCCTCTGCGTCACCTGACAATGACCGGCACAACTATATCAGGCGCACTTTCAGCAGACCGTCAATATCGCGAATTGCACCCAGCGTGCTGTCTGACACCGGCGACTCACTGTCGATTAGCGTGCAGGCGTATTCTCCGCGTGATTCGTTAATCATGTGCAGAATGTTGATGGACGATATGCCGAGCTGATGTGAAATCTGGCCAACCATATCCGGAATGTTGCGGTGCACAAGTGCCAGCCGGTGCTCGCTTTTACGACTGAGCGTTATTGACGGAAAGTTAACTGAGTTGGTGATGTTGCCGTTCTCAAGGTAGTCACACAACTGATCGGCCACCATAAATGCGCAGTTCTCTTCGGCTTCTGCAGTCGACGCACCCAGGTGTGGCAGCGCAATAATCTTATCGTGGTCGATATTCTCACGCGTCGGAAAATCGCAGATGTAGGTAGCAAGCCTTCCGCTGTCGAGCGCATCGATCACAGCAGCCTCATCGACTACGCCTGCGCGTGCAAAGTTAAGCAGTACTGCTCCCTGCTTCATGGCCGGCAGGCGCGATGCACTAATCATGTGTTTGGTTGCTTCAACCAACGGTACATGCAAGGTAAGAAACTCGCTTTCTGCAAGCACTTCATCAACGCTGCGAGCCATTTTCACTGACGCATTCAACTTCCATGCATTCGGTACCGTGATACCCGGATCGTGGCCAATCACTTTCATGCCCAGTGCCGCAGCAGCATTGGCAACCTCAACACCAATTGCTCCCAGCCCGATTACACCCAGTGTGCGCCCCGCGAGCTCGGTACCGACAAAGCGCTTTTTGCCGTCTTCCACTTCCTTTTCAAGAGCATCGCCGTGCGAGTCCAGAGCACTGGTGTAGGCAACTGCCGAATGCAAATTGCGCTGCGATAACAACAGACTACCAATCACCAGTTCTTTAACCGCATTGGCGTTTGCACCGGGTGCATTAAACACCGGAACTCCCAGAGCAGTCAGCCGATCAACAGGAATATTGTTAACACCGGCACCGGCACGACCAATTGCCCGCAGGTTTGCGCCAAACTCCATGTCGTGAAGCTTTTGCGAACGCAGAATGATCGCATCCGGATCATTAATTTCAGTTCCGATCTCGTAGCTGTCGGATGGAAACCGGTCCAGCCCTCTGGCCGCGATGTTATTTATTTTCTGAATCTTGAATTGCACAACTTTCCCCATCTTTAATAGTGTACGTGGTGCAATCAGGCACCGGTGCGTTCGAATTCGTGCATATAAGAGATCAGCGCATCAACGCCTGACTCCGGCATGGCGTTATAAATACTGGCGCGCATACCACCCACAGAGCGATGACCTTTTAATGTGTGCAACCCGGCTGCAGTGGCACCACTAAGAAATGCCTCATCGCGCGATCCATCACCACAGATAAATGGAATATTCATCCACGAGCGGCAGTCTTTGTTTACCGGGTTGTCGTAGTAATCGGAACTATCGATGGCGGCATACAGTTTGTCGGCTTTTCTTTTGTTGGTTTGCGCCATCTCTTCCAAACCGCCCTGTGCTTTTAACCACTGAAAAACCAGACCGGACATATACCACGCAAAAGTCGGTGGAGTATTCAGCATCGATCCGGCTTTATCCTGCAGCTCAAAATTGAAAGCATCCGGCAGCAGTTTATGCCCCTTACCAAACAGCGCTCGGTTAACGATGACAATAGTCAAACCCGACGGGCCGATATTCTTTTGTGCGCCGGCATAGATCAGCCCGAAACGACTGACATCAACAGGACGCGACAGCAGCGTGGAAGACATATCGGCGACAAGGGGCGCGTGATCAGTATCGGGGATAAAGCCAAATTCAACACCGCCGATTGTCTCGTTAGGTGTGTAATGCAGGTACGCGGCGTCCGGTGTGCACTGCCACTCAGCAGGGTCCGGAATATGGTTGAAGCCGCTTTCTTCACCGCTCGCCACCACCTTTACATCGGCATGTTTTTTCGCTTCGGCAATAGCTTTTTTTGACCACTGGCCGGTATGGACATAGTCGAGATGAGTGGCATTGCCGAGCAGGTTTAGCGGTATGCATCCGAACTGACCGGACGCGCCACCCTGCAGAAACAACACAGCGTAGTCATCGGGTATGGCGAGTAGTTCGCGAAGGTCGTTTTCGGCCTGTTCGGCGATAGATATGAACGCTTTGCTGCGGTGGCTGAGCTCCATAACGCCGGCGCCCTGCCCGTGCCAGTTGGCAAGCTCAGCAGCGGCCTGCTCCAGCACTTCAAGTGGCAGCGCAGCCGGTCCTGCACTGAAATTGTAACACCGGCTCTCTGCACCACTTTGCCCGAGAGTTGCGTTCATTGTAGATTTGGCCTTTTACTGAAATGCGACCAGTCTAAATCAGAACACGACTGCCAATGTGACTAATTCGGCATTAGTCTTGTGAATCTTCTTCTTCATTGCCGGACGATTCCGAGCCGGTAGATTCGTCATCAGCCGATTCGGATGAATCGTCGGAATCAGTAGCTGATTCAGATTCATCGGCGTTGTCAGCACCAGCCGATGCGCTTTCTTCAGCGTCTTCTTCGGCATCGTCGTCCTCTGTGCCGGTGGTGGCAACCCGCTCTATTTCAACTAGTCGCTCATCGTCACCGATCCGGATCAGTCGGACCCCCTGAGTGTTGCGGCCAACCACACTGATCCCGTCAACTGCGGTACGAATAAGCGTGCCGCCATCGGTAATTAGCATCACTTCGTCGTCGTCACAAACTTGCGTTGCGCCGATGACCGGGCCATTACGCTCAGTGGTTTTGATGTCAATGACACCCTTACCACCACGCTTCTTGCGCGGGTAGTCGTCTGCCACTGTGCGCTTGCCATAGCCTTTTACGGTCGCGGTGAGAATGTCACCTTCACCAACCACAATTAATGACACAACGGTGTCTTCAGATTCCATGCGAATACCGCGCACACCGGCGGCCCCGCGACCCATACTGCGAACATCGCTTTCAAGGAAGCGCATGGTGCGTCCGTTGCTGGAAGTCAGCATGATGTCGCTTTCACCATCGGTCAGTGCAACATTGATTAGCTCATCGTCAACGCGCAGGTCGATGGCGATAATGCCGTTAGCACGAGGCCGCGAGAAGTCCGGCAATGGCGTTTTCTTAACCACACCGTTCTTCGTTGCAAAAAAGACAAAGCGATCTTCACTGTATTCACGCACGGTAAGAATGGCGGAAACACGCTCGTCTTCCACCAGCGGCAACAGATTAACAATCGGCCGCCCGCGCGCACCGCGGCTGGCAACCGGTAACTCATATACACGTTTCCAGTACACTTTACCGACACTGGTAAAGAACAACACGGTGTCGTGCATACTGGCAACAAATAACTTGTCGATGAAGTCTTCGTCTTTCATAGACGTGGCAGACTTGCCCTTGCCGCCGCGTCGCTGCGCTGTGTAATCAGACAGCGGCTGTGCTTTGGCATAACCGGCATGCGAAAGCGTAACAACAACATCTTCATCGGAGATTAAGTCTTCGACGGTCATTTCAGAGTAGTCGACCATGATCTGTGTTCGACGCTCGTCGTCGTATTGATCACGGACTTCTACCAGCTCTTCGCGAATCACTTCGCGAAGACGATCAGGGCTTTCCAGAATCTCGAGAAAATCTTCGATTTTACCGAGAATTTCCCGGTATTCTTCGATGATTTTATCCTGTTCAAGCCCGGTCAATCGATGCAGACGCAGATCGAGAATGGCCTGTGCCTGTATTGGCGTGAGGTGGTATCCGTCGTCGTGAAGACCAAACGACTCATCAAGATCTTCCGGCTTCGACGCATCGGCACCGGCTCTTTCGAGCATCTCGACAACGCTGCCAGGCTTCCAGACCTTTGCGACCAGTGCTTCTTTCGCCGCAGGCGGGTTAGGCGCAGATTTGATCAGTTCAATGACCGGATCGATGTTGGCCAGCGCTACCGCCAAACCTTCAAGGATATGCGCCCGGTCTCTGGCCTTACGCAGATCGAATAACGTACGACGCGTGACGACTTCGCGACGGTGACGCACAAACGCCTGCAGAATTTCCTGCAGATTAAGCAGCTTTGGCTGACCGTCGATCAGCGCTACCATGTTAATACCGAACACCGTCTGCAGCTGCGTTTGCTTGTACAGCTGATTAAGCATGACATCACCGGGTTCACCACGGCGCAGCTCGATAACCATGCGCATGCCGTCTTTGTCCGACTCGTCGCGCAGTTCCGTGATGCCTTCTATTTTCTTGTCTTTAACCAGTTCAGCAATTTTTTCGAGCAGCCGGGCCTTGTTTACCTGATAAGGCAACTCGGTAACGATAATGCTGTCTTTACTGGTTTTTTCGTCGTGCTCGACGGTTGCTTTGGCACGCACATAAACCCGACCGCGACCGGTTTCGTAGGCTTCTTTAATGCCACGCGCACCGTTGATAATGCCGTAGGTTGGAAAATCGGGCCCGGGTATGTGCTCCATTAACTCCGGTATGGTTATCTCCGGATTATCGAGCATGGCCAGTGTGCCGTTTATCACCTCACCGATATTATGCGGTGGAATGTTGGTCGCCATGCCCACGGCAATGCCCGACGAACCATTGATTAACAGATTCGGTATTCGCGCCGGAAACACCGCGGGTTCTGATTCGGTCTCATCGTAGTTCGGGATAAAATCGACGGTTTCCTTGTCGAGATCTGCCAGCAGCTCATGGGCAATTCGCGCCATGCGCACTTCGGTGTAACGCATTGCGGCAGGCGAATCACCATCGATAGAACCGAAGTTACCCTGACCGTCGACCAGCATGTACCGCATGGAAAAGTACTGCGCCATACGCACAATGGTGTCGTAGACAGCGGTATCACCGTGCGGGTGATATTTACCGATCACATCACCGACAACACGTGCAGATTTTTTGTAGGGTTTGTTCCAGTCGTTGCCGAGTTCGCTCATTGCGTAGAGCACTCTGCGATGCACCGGCTTCAGGCCGTCACGCACATCGGGAAGCGCACGCCCGACGATCACGCTCATGGCGTAATCAAGGTAAGACTGGCGCATCTCGTCTTCGAGATTGACCGGTATTATTTCCTTAGCAAAATCAGACATTTTTACTCAAGGGTTGCCCGAACGGGAAGACACGGGTTGCCCGGAACGGGAAGAACTCGGGAGGTCTAAAAACTAACGGCGTATTGTACCACATAGCCTGTTTCAATACCTGCATTTTGCAATATGACACCCCACTGCCCGGCACGAGCTTCACAGTGGAACAACAGCCCCGGTCTGCAGTTGAACCCGGCAGTAAAACTTGCCCCCGCACAGTCCTGCCGATAAGGTTAGCCAGCCTGTCGTGCATCGCGCTGCAGACAGCCATTTTATACTGCGCTCCGGACTGACCATGTCAACAGAATCAAACGCTACACAGAGCAATGACCTGCCCGCGGCCGGCGGCAACCGCGATCAGGCCGAGCTGGATAAATTCAGCACCAATGCTCACCTGTGGTGGGACACACAAAGCGAGTTCAAACCCCTGCACGACATCAATCCGCTGCGCCTTGAGTACATTGCCAGTCAGGTAAATCTCAGTGGCGCACGAGTGCTGGATGTGGGTTGTGGCGGCGGGATTTTGAGCGAATCACTGGCCAAAGCCGGCGCTGATGTCACCGGCATTGATTTATCCGATAACGCGATTAACGTCGCCAAACTGCACGCAGCCGAGCATGGTGTCAGTGTCGATTATCAGTGCGTTAGTACCGAACAATTCGCCCGGCAGCATGCGCATACGTTCGATGTGGTGACCTGTATGGAGATGCTGGAACACGTCCCCGACCCGCAGTCTATTGTCAGTGCCTGCAGCGAGCTGCTAAAGCCGGGCGGCACAGCATTCTTTTCGACACTCAATCGCAACAACAAGTCGTATGCTTTTGCGATCGTTGGCGCTGAATACGTACTAAACCTGCTGCCACGCGGCACACACGACTGGCAGAAATTTATTAAGCCCTCCGAGCTGGCCGCCTGGTGCAGGCAATCACAACTAACCACCGCCAACATCTCGGGTATGACTTACAACCCGCTGGCAAAAACCTACAGCCTTGGCAAAGACATCGACGTTAATTACCTGCTGACAGCGCATAAGCCCGCCTGACTCAATCCGATCAATTATTCCAAG
>CAYZVB010000273.1:0-7737 GCA_964481315.1 uncultured Granulosicoccaceae bacterium | reverse complement strand
GTCGTACTCGGAGTACGGACAAAACCTGTTTGACCGGTATGTTACCTATGCGGATTTCTGGATACAGGATCAGGAATATCGCGACCCGGAAACCGGTGAAATGTTTGATCGGGCATCGCTAAACGAAGAGCTCGAAAAAATCGAAAAGCCAGCTGGCATTAGTAATCCTAAAGATTTCCGCAACGAAATAGTTAACTTCGTATTGCGTGCCAGGGCTAACAACAACGGTCAGAACCCGAGCTGGACAAGCTACGAGAAACTGCGCTCAGTGATTGAAAAGAAAATGTTCTCGAGCACTGAAGATCTGTTGCCGGTGATTTCATTCAACGCCAAGTCTTCCGGTGATGAACAGAAAAAGCATGACGACTTCGTCGAGCGCATGGTTGACCGCGGCTACACTGAGAAGCAGGTCAGGTTGCTGGCTGAGTGGTATCTGCGAGTGAGAAAGTCACAGTAGGAACTGTGAGCATCGCGGTAAGTCGAGGCAACAGAGTCCAGCTATGAGCTACATCATTGATCGCCGGTTGAATAGCAAAGACAAAAGTGCTGTCAACCGGCAGCGCTTTCTGAAACGCTATAAAAAACACATCAAACGTGCTGTGTCTGATGCTGTCAGTAAAAGAAGCATCACCGACATGGAGCGCGGCGAAAACATCGGCATTCCCGAAAAAGATATCGACGAACCGGTATTCGGGCATGGCGAAGGTGGCAATCGCGCACGTGTATTACCGGGCAACAAGGAATTTAAAGCCGGTGACAAGCTGCAGCGACCGGAAGGCGGTGGTGGTGGCGGGGCCGGTAACGGCAGTGCCTCGGACTCCGGCGAAGGTATGGACGAGTTTGTCTTTCAGATCACTCAGGATGAGTTTCTGGAATTCATGTTTGAAGATCTGGAACTGCCCAACCTGGTGAAACGACAGTTAACGGCAACAGATTCTTTTCAGTTGGTGCGAGCAGGAATTAGTGAAGAAGGTACACCTAACCAACTGAATGTGGTGCGCTCGATGCGCAGTGCTTATGCACGGAGAATAGCGCTGGGTGCCAAGAAAAAACGCCGTCGTGATGAAATTCTGGCTGAGCTTGAAACTCAGCCGGATGACGAAAACCATCGCAAAGCACTGCATGAAGAGCTTGCGCTGTTGCAGAAGAAGCTGTCGAATATTCCGTTTATTGATGATTTCGATCTCAAATACAATATCACCAGACGCGAACCGCAACCCTGTTCCAAAGCAGTAATGTTCTGTCTGATGGATGTGTCCGGTTCCATGGATCAGCGCACCAAAGATATTGCCAAGCGTTTTTTTATTTTGTTGTACCTGTTTTTACAGCGTAACTACGAAAAAACTGAAGTCGTGTTTATCAGGCACCATTCAACCGCCAAAGAGGTTGACGAAGAAGAGTTTTTTTACTCCAGAGAAACCGGTGGTACCGTGGTATCCAGTGCGCTTCGACTGATGCACGAGATAATCGAAGAACGTTACCCGATCACGGAATGGAATCTCTACGGCGCACAGGCATCGGATGGTGATAACTGGACCAATGACTCGCCGGTTTGTCATCGCCTGCTGTCCGATAAGCTGCTGCCACTGTTGCAGTATTACTGCTATATCGAAATTACCGATCGAGGGCATCAGGAGCTGTGGCAGTATTACGAAAAGCTGGCTGAATCCACGCCCGAGGCATTCGCCATGCGCGGTATAGAAGACTACGCAGATATCTATCCGGTGTTTCGTGAATTGTTCCAGCGTGACAAGCCTGTCTCAGCACAGCAGGGGCAATAATGAGTAGCAAAAAGCCGCTATCGGAAGGTTCTGAATGGACCTTTGATTTAATCCAAACTTATGACAGTGAAATCGCTAAAATCGCGGCGTCGTACGAGCTTGACACCTATCCGAATCAAATAGAGATCATACGTTCTGATCAAATGATGGATGCCTATGCTTCTGTTGGTATGCCGGTCGGTTACCACCACTGGTCTTTTGGCAAGCAGTTTCTGAACGTCGAGCGCGGTTACAAGCGTGGGCAAATGGGGCTTGCCTATGAGATTGTGATTAACAGCAATCCGTGTATAGCCTACCTGATGGAAGAAAACAGTATGACCATGCAGGCGCTGGTCATTGCGCATGCCTGTTATGGTCACAACTCGTTTTTTAAGAATAACTATCTGTTCAAGAGCTGGACAGACGCCGATTCCATTATCGACTACTTTGTATTTGCCAGAAACTACATCGCAGAATGCGAAGAACGCCATGGTGCTGAAGAGGTGGAAGCCATTCTCGACTCCTGCCATGCGCTCATGTTTTACGGTACCGACCGGTACAAAAGACCGTACCCGATTTCTGCAGCTGAAGAGCTTGCCCGACAGGAAGAGCGCGCTGAATACCTGCAACGGCAGATTAACGATCTGTGGCGAACCATACCAAAATCCGTTGGTGGCAGGCGTGACCGAATAGAGCATCGGTTTCCTGCCGAGCCTCAGGAAAACCTGTTGTACTTTATTGAAAAGAACGCGCCACTGCTTGAACCCTGGCAACGCGAGATTGTACGAATCGTCAGAAAGATTGCGCAATATTTTTATCCGCAGCGTCAAACGCAGGTGATGAACGAAGGATGGGCCACCTTCTGGCACTACACCATTCTTAACGACATGTTTGATCAGGGTTTAGTGACAGACGGCTTTATGATGGAGTTTTTGCACTCTCACAGCAGTGTGGTTGCTCAGCCCGGTTTTGACAGCCCGTACTTCAATGGCATAAACCCTTATGCACTGGGTTTCGCGATGATGCGCGATATACGGCGAATTTGTGAAAACCCAACTGAAGAAGACAAACGCTGGTTTCCGGACTTTGCCGGAAGCGAATGGTTGCCTGCCTTGCACTTTGCAATGGAAAACTTCAAAGATGAAAGTTTTATTCAGCAGTATCTGTCACCGAAAGTGATCAGGGACTTTCATCTGTTTTGTATTCTTGATGAAGAAGAATCGGAAACGATCAATGTTAGCGCTATTCACGACGACGACGGATACCGACAGGTTCGCGAAGCGCTTGCAGCACAATACAACCTCAGTAGTCGTGAGCCGGATATTCAGGTTTACGAGGTTGATATTGAAGGTGACCGCTCACTGACACTGCATCATCAGCAACAATCACAGAAGCCGCTGGCGGGCAATACGGAAGAGGTGCTAAAGCACCTCTATCGTTTATGGAAGTTTGATGTGCACCTGTACTCTTACGACGGAGAAGAAGTCGATGTCTCCTACCGTGTACCGAAGCGCAAAGGGCTTAGTCTCGCGTCGTAGGCAAAGTAAGGTTTGCGGCGGTGTGTCTATGCCTCGCCGTCGCGACGCGCCAGCTCACGGTAGTGCTGTAAGCGGCTCTGACGGTTCATTTTACCCAGGTAGGTTGGAACAATTTTCTTTACGCTGGTAGGCATCGGGCTGTCGCAGCTTTCACATACGCTGTCGACCTGCAGTGACTGGTAGTTGTCTCTGCTGAATGGTTTGCCCGGTACCAGTTCCATCACAAAAGCCTGTATTTTAGCAATGCCGTCCGGCAGTGAAATAATGCTGCGTTTAATCTCCAGTACTTCGGCAGTGTATTCGACAATTTCCTGTAGAGTCATTGTGTCCGGACCACACAGGTTATACGACTGTCCGATAGTTTCCTGGTTATCTATTGCATCGACAACGCTGCCTGCTACATCGCCAACATAGACCGGTGCAAATTTGGCATCGGCGCATGCCAGTGGCATGAATGGCATGGCGTGCAACAGGTTGGCAAAGCGCGTAAACAATCCATCGCCGTTACCGAATATGACGGATGGGCAGAATACTGTCAGATCCAGTTTGCTGTTTTTTAGAATATCGACAGCACGTCCTTTACTGCGAAGGTATTCGCTTGGTCCGTTTTCGGTATCTGCTTTGAGTGAACTGATTTGAATAACACGCGTAATACCTGCAGCGTCACAGGCTTCAACGAGGTTGCTGGCGAGGTTAACGTGGGCTTCTTCAAATGTGCCGCCTCTGCCGACGGATGTATTCAGGATACCCACCAGGTTGATGACGACATCGTAGCCTTCGATGGCTTGTGTTAAAGAGGCTGTGTCGTATGGGTCGACCTGTTTTACATCAATGCTGGGGACAACCCGCAGAGACTTTGTTTTTCTAAGGTCACGGCTTAGTACCCTGACAGATTTACCTTTGGAGATCAGCTGGCCGGCCAGCTCGGTTCCCAGGAACCCGCTGCCGCCAACAAGACAAATTTTTTGTAAAGAAGACATGTAAACGCTTACCGGAATAATCGAAATAACGCTCGAAAACACAGTCGAGAGAGTTATGAAAGAAAATCTTAGCGCTAATGAGACGCGCTGATTCTTACCATTATAGCGACGTTTTGCCGTGAGGTTGAGTTAAACAATAAGGTGTTTTAATGATTGTCCCTCGGGTATCGGCCGGCTGGTTCTTTTTAGGAGCAGTTACTGCCGTCAAACTGAAGCCGTTCTTGCCGAAAACATACTAATGAGCCAACTCCCTGAATTTGAAGATCACAACGCACAGACGGTAAAAAACACTACGTGTTACATGTGCGCCTGCCGCTGTGGGATCAAGGTGACACTGGAAGGCGAGGAGATCCGTTTCATACAGGGTAATCCGGATCATCCGGTTAACAAGGGCGTGTTATGCGCCAAAGGCAACGCCGGTATCATGAAGCAGATATCACCGGCCAAGCTCACCCAGCCAATGATACGCACGCCGGGCACTGAACGCGGCGCCGGGGATTTCACACCGATCAGCTGGGACGAGGCGCTGGATATACTGACCGAGCGTCTGCGTCACATCAGAAACACCGATCCGCGCAAGCTCGCGTACTTTACCGGTCGGGATCAAATGCAGGCACTCACCGGCTTCTGGGCTTCGCAGTTTGGCACCATAAACTGGGCTGCGCATGGTGGTTTCTGTTCGGTCAATATGGCCGCAGGCGGTCTGTATATGATTGGTCAGTCGTTCTGGGAATTCGGTGACCCGGATTGGGATCATGCCAGGTATTTTATATTGTGGGGGGTGGCTGAAGATCATGCGTCCAACCCGATTAAAATCGGTATTGAAAAGCTCAAGCGCCGGGGCTGTAAGTTTGTCGCGGTGAATCCGGTGCGCACCGGGTATCAGGCGGTAGCTGATGAATGGCTGGGTATTAAGCCCGGCACGGATGGTCTGCTCGCGTTGTCTTTTGTGCATGTACTGTTGCGCAACGATCTGTTCGATACAGAATTTCTCACCCGCTACACTAACGCCACGCAGTTGGTGATACAGGCACCAGGTGAATCCAATGACGGACTGTTATGGCGAAACGCTGAAGGACAAACCATGGTCTACAGCGTTGCGTCGGAGTCATTTCAGCCGTGGGACAACACAGACTGCGAGCCTGCGCTGTTTGGAGAATACGAAACCCCTGACGGGCTGCAGGTAAAAACTGCCATGACGCTACTGGCAGAGCGTTACCTCGACGAACGCTACGCCCCTGCGACCGTTGCGCAAAAGACCGGCATCGACGCCGACACTATCGAGAGGATCGCGCTGGAGATGGCGCACGTGGCATTCAGGGAAACGGTGGAAATTCCCACCCCGTGGACCGACTGGGCCGGACGCGAACACGATAAATTTGTCGGCCGACCGGTCGCCATGCATGCGATGCGCGGTATATCTGCGCACAGTAACGGCTTTCAAACCTGCAGAGCAATCCATTTAATTCAGGTATTGCTTGGTGCCATTGATTGTCCCGGCGGGCATCTCGCGAAGCCGCCGTTTCCGCGGCACTTACCACCACCGATTAAACCGGCGCGTGAAAGTGCACCCAACACGCCGCTAAGCGGTCCGCCACTGGGTTTTCCAACTGAACCCGAAGATCTTGCAATCGACGCCGACGGCAATCCGCTGCGCATTGATAAGGCTTATTCGTGGGAAGCGCCAATCGCCAATCACGGCCTGATGCACATGGTGATCAAAAACGCGGCCAACGAAGACCCGTATCCAATTGA
Organism: uncultured Granulosicoccaceae bacterium; assembly: GCA_964481315.1. GTDB lineage: Bacteria > Pseudomonadota > Gammaproteobacteria > Granulosicoccales > Granulosicoccaceae. The sequence continues at coordinate 1,704 of CAYZVB010000273.1, read as the reverse complement.
TACGTTAATGTTGTTCATGGCGAACATGGCGTGGAACTCGTCAATGAACACGCAGCAGACGCAGCAGTTGCTGACGCGCAAAGGCGATGACGGAGAGTATAAAATTCCCTTCATTGTCACCTGCGATGCGTTTCAGAGCGAGATGGTCAATTTCTCTGATCTGGTGTTGCCTGACACTACTTATCTCGAACGCTACGACACCATTTCCATTCTCGACCGGCCGATCTCAGAGCCGCATATGGCGTGTGATTCTATCCGCCAGCCGGTGTTATCACCGGACCGTGATGTCAGGCCGTGGCAGGAAGTTATGCTCGAGGTGGGTGCGAGGCTCGGGTTTCCGGCGCTGGTCGATGACAACGGTGCTCCGAAGTACAAAGGCTATAACGACTTTATAGTGAACTGGGAAAAATCACCCGGTATCGGATTCCTTGCCGGCTGGCGCGGTATTGATGGCAGTAAGTCCCTGGTGGGTGAACCCAACCCCGATCAGTGGCAGGCTTACGTCGACAATGGCTGCTTTTTCGAACACGAAATTCCACCCAACCAGCGCTACTACCGGTTTGCCAATCAGGACTACCTGAGCTGGTCTAAAGAGGTTGGGTTTAACGGTCATGACGGGCCGATAGTAATGGAAGTGTATTCCGAAACGCTGCAGAAATTTCGTCTTGCAGGGCAGGGGGTTTACGAAGGCCCTACACCCACCCGTGAAGTTGACCGGCAGCGACTGGCGAAGTTTTTTGATCCTATGCCATTTTGGTATCTGCCACTGGAGCAGCAACAGATTGATCATGATGAGTATCCGTTTTTTGCAGTGAACCAGCGGCCGATGTTTATGTACCACTCGTGGGATTCGCAAAACGCATGGCTGCGACAGATCATGTCGCAAAACTATTTGTACATGAACAGAAAGCGCGGTGAGCAACTGGGTTTCACTGATCTGCAATGGGTATGGGTGGAATCGCATAACGGCAAAATTAAGGTGCAGCTTAAGTTGATGGAAGGCGTCAACAGCGACACTGTGTGGACCTGGAATGCGATTGCCAAGCAACGTGGTGCGTGGGCCTTATCTGACGATGCGCCAGAGTCGCAAAAGGGTTTTTTAATGAACCATTTAATTGCTGAAACACTTCCTGAGCGCAACAGTGCGGGTATTGGCTTAACCAACTCTGATCCGGTTACCGGTCAGGCAGCGTGGTACGACCTGCGGGTAAAAATCAGCCATGCTGAAGCCGGTGACGAACAGGCATTGCCAAGTTTTGATGCAATTCGCCAAACCCCCGGGCAGTCAGATGCGGTCAGTATATTGCGCTATGCAGTGGGTAAGCAGGTGAACCTTCGCCGCAGCCTGAAAGATGTGTTAACGCGGGGGCTTAAATAATGAAGCTTGGGTTGGTCATTGATCTCGATACCTGCGTCGGCTGCCATGCCTGTGCTGTCGCCTGCAAGCAGTGGAATGCGTCAGGTACTACCGGTGCGTTAAGCGATTACGACCCGTACGGCGCAGAGCCTTCGGGTGTCTGGTTTAATCGCATTCGCCATTATGAAGTAGACGACTACCCTAACAACAAAACTATTAATACCCCAATGTCGTGCATGCATTGTGAAGATGCAGCCTGCGTTACCGTGTGCCCGACAGGGGCCTCGTATAAGCGAAAGGAAGACGGCATTGTATTAATCGATCAGGACAAATGCATGGGGTGTAAC
>CAYZVB010000272.1:4939-7756 GCA_964481315.1 uncultured Granulosicoccaceae bacterium | reverse complement strand
TGCCGTAGGCGCGATCTGCCGATAAACCGAGCGACTGACCATAGGCGCGACCTTCATCGGGGCGATGGTCAAGTGCGCCGGCACTGAATTCAAATAAACCGTCGAGCCCTGCGCCAAGTCGGTGTGCCGGTCCGATCTGGCTGCCTTCACCGCCGCCAATCATGCCCCACTGTAGTTTTTTCATGGTTGTTTCCTATGCGAAGCCGATGGATTCCAGATACTTTCTGTTGGCGGTAGCGTCGCCGACCGGATCGGGGTCGAGTGTCGGGTCGCAGTCTTGTTCTATGGTGCACCAGCCTTCGTAGTTGGCGTCGAGCAGCAGTTGTCTGACTTCAGGGAAATTAACTTCGCCTTCTTCAAGCGTGCAGAAAATGCCCTGACCGCAGGCATCGTAAAAACCGGTGCGGTTGGCGATGGCTTGTTGTTTAACTTTAGCGTCGGTGTTTTTAAAGTGCACATAGGTAATGCGGTCCATGTGGCGTTTCATAAACGCGACCGGATCAAACCCTGCGTAGGTGCAGTGGCCGGTGTCGATGCATATTTTCAAAAGATCGGCATCGACTTCCTCGAGCAGTCGTTCAACTTCAGGTTCGAAGTCCATAAAGCCACTGGCGTGCGGATGGATTTCAGGGATCAAGCCGTATTCTTCGGCACCCATTTTGGCGACGGTCACAATGCGATCGCGGTAGGCATTCCATTCGTCGGTGTCCATTTGTTCGGCTTCGGTTGCACGGCCGGCGGTGGGTGCACGGCGCGGTGAGATTGAGTCGATCAGTACAAAGTGGCTGGCACCGTGTGCTTTCAGTGCCTCACAGGTACGCTTTGCACCGTCGAGCACATCGTCCCACTGAGCGGGGTCGTGGAAGGCGCGGAACACCACGCCGCCAATAAGCTCAAGATCATACTCGGCAAGGGCATCGGCGAGCTTTGCAGGGTCTTCCGGCATGTAGCCAACAGGCCCGAGTTCAATCCCTTTATAGCCGGCATCACGGCATTCCTTTAGCACCTGCTGCCAGGGCGGGTTGCGGTCATCTTGAGCGAATTCGACACCCCAGGAGCAGGGCGCGTTGCCAATTCTTATGGTCATGATAAATCTTCAGTTCGGGCCGGATACGGTTATCGGCAGGTTGACGGTTGTAGCGCAATAAAACCATTACGCGTGCTGCTTGCGGCTGCGCCGGCACTGGCCGGAATATACGACCGGAGGAATGATAGGTGATTTTGTTTGCAACCGGTTGCATTTATTGTATCCTCGTGGTTCTGAAAGCGTCAACTGCAGTGTTAATGCTGCGCCCTCACTAGAGTGATTCAAATCATGACCGTTGAGACAATCCGCCTGACCCTCGCACAAGCGATCGTTCGCCACCTTGCTGCGCAGTTTATTGAAATAGACGGCCGCGAGGAGCGCCTGTTTGGTGGCGGATTCGGGATTTTTGGTCACGGCAACGTCACCTGCCTTGGTGAAGCGTTATACAACCATCGCGACGAGCTGCCGCTGTATCGCGGGCAGAATGAGCAGAGCATGGGCTTTGCCGCAGCAGGTTATGCAAAGTACCACCTGCGCCAGCGCATGATGTTTTGTACTGCCTCGGCAGGGCCGGGTACTTCTAACCTGCTGACATCCGCAGCGCTGGCACATGCTAATCGCTTACCCATGCTGCTGTTATGCGGTGACACGTTTCTTACCCGCCTGCCTGACCCGGTGCTGCAGCAACTGGAAAACTTTAACGACCCGACCTTCGGCGTTAACGATGCGTTTAAACCGATGACGCGTTACTGGGATCGCATTACTCATCCGGCGCAAATTATTCAGTCACTGCCGGCGGCACTGGCAACGCTGCTTGACCCGGCTGACTGCGGACCGGCATTGCTTGGTCTGCCGCAGGATGTACAGGGCTGGACTTACGACTACCCGGCAGTGTTCTTCGAAAAGAAAGTGCATAGCATTCGACGGCAGCGCCCGGACTTGCGTGAGATAGAAGCGGCCGCAGCCTTACTAAAAACCGCAAAGCGACCCATGATTATTGCCGGTGGTGGTGTTCAGTATTCAAAAGCCATTGAAGAGCTCACAAGCTTTGCAGAAGTAACGCAAATACCGGTAGTCGAAACCATTGCCGGTCGAGCCAACATGGTAGCGACACATCCGCTTAACACCGGACCTATAGGTGTGACCGGTTCGGACAGCGCCAACAACATTGCAGAGCAGGCCGATGTAATCGTTGCAGTTGGTACGCGACTGCAGGATTTCACTACAGGCTCATGGACTGCCTTCGCACATGATGCGAAGTTTATTTCGCTGAACGTTGGCAGACATGACGCTGCCAAACACCGCTCTTTAAGTGTGGTTGCCGATGCCAAAATGGCACTGCAGGATCTCTCACAGGCGGTAAACGGTTATCAGTCACCATCGGACTGGACGCAAATCGCAAAGAGTGAACGTGAAAAGTGGGATGCCTATGTGGCCGTGAATGTTGCTTACGGCAACCGCCCCAATTCGTATGCACAGGCAATTGGTGTAGTTAATGAACACTGTGACCCTTCAGACCGCGTGGTTGCTGCAGCAGGCGGGTTGCCGGCGGAAGTCACTGCCAACTGGCGTACGCTTAAAACCGGAACGGTCGATGTTGAGTTTGGCTATTCCTGTATGGGCTATGAAATCTCCGGTGCCTGGGGTGCGCGTATTGCGCAGTCTGAACAGGAACCAGACAAAGACACCATCGTGTTTATCGGGGATGGTTCGTATCTGATGCTGAATTCCGATCTCTATTCATCAGTTATTAGTGATAAAAAACTGATTATCCTGGTGCTGGACAACGG
>CAYZVB010000272.1:0-4929 GCA_964481315.1 uncultured Granulosicoccaceae bacterium | reverse complement strand
GTCCCACTGTCACCCGGCCGGTCGGCGTCGACTTTGCAGCGCATGCGGCCTCTATGGGAGCGATTACTGAAACCGTCGAAAACCCTGCAGAACTGGCAGAAGCTTTTAAGCGTGCCCGCAAGGCTGATAAAACCACCGTACTGGTAATGCAAGTCGATTCACATGAAGGCTGGACCACCGAAGGTCATACCTGGTGGGAGGTTGGCACACCACACATTACCGACAGCGACAAAGTAAGAAGTGCCCATGAAGATTGGGAATCGAGTCGCAGCAAGCAACGCAAGGGCGTGTGATGGAACCGGCGGTATGTAATGTGAGCGATGGCTGCGAATAATGGTTGCTGAAAATTTTACTGGTAAAAAGTTTCTGGTGGTCGGTCGTGCAGGTATGGATTTCTATCCGCAGCCACCGGGGACTAAAACAGAAGACGCCACCGAATTCTTTGCGGCCCTTGGTGGATCATCTGCCAACATTTGTGTGGCACTGGTTAAGCAGGGCTGTGAAGCTTCGTTACTGACGCGGGTGTCCGATGACGCTATTGGGCGCTTCTGTTTAAAGCAGCTCGACCGCTACGGCGTAGACCGAGAGTTTGTTACCACGGTTGGCGGTGAAGCACGCAATTCACTGGCAGTATCGGAAAGTCGGCTGGAAGAGCACGAAACGGTCATTTACCGCAACGGTGCTGCTGACTTTGAAATGACTACAGATGACTTTAACGGTGTGAACTACGCCGATTATTCGGCGCTGATTACGACGGGTACTGTGCTGGCAGCCGAACCGTCGCGAAGTGCTGCTTTTAGCGCATTTGAAAGTGCCAAAGCCGCTGGTGTGAAACTGATTTTTGACGTCGACTACCGGCCGTACAGCTGGAAGTCGGCAGAAGAGGCTGCCACGACTTATTCGCGTGCCGGTGAGCTGTGCGATGTTATTATTGGTAATGACGTCGAGTTCGGTTTTATGGCCGGCGACTACGAGCGCGGACTTGAAAAGGCGCGTTCACTTGCTGCGTCTACGGCGAGTATTGTGGTCTATAAGATGGGTGAGAAAGGTGCCATCACCATCACTCCGGATGAGGAATTTCAAACCGGCATTTATGCCGTGAATGCGCTGAAGCCGGTGGGTGCCGGCGACAGTTTTATGGGTGGTTTTATTGCATCGCTTGCAAACGGCCATGCACTGAAAGATGCCGTGTTACGCGGTTCGGCCAGTGCGTCGATTGTGGTGACAAAAGTCGGTTGCGCGCCGGCTATGCCTACCGCCATCGAACTTGATGAATTTTTACAGGCTCACGACGGCCCGACTGCTGCCTGAGCTTCACAACAAACAAGGTTAATGTAATCCATGCATATTGCTCCGTATGACAACAGTAATAAGCCCATTGTCGATATCGATAACCCGACGGTGCCGCTTAATTATTTTAATATTGTTAAGCTGACACGGGGGCAGGCGTTTGAATACCAGGTGCCGGGTTACGAGACCTGCATAGTGCCTGCGACCGGTACAGTCGATGTAGAAGTAGAAGGTGCTTCATACAAAGCGCTGGGTAACCGCGGTGAAGACGTATGGGACGGTGAGCCTGAAGGTGTTTATGTGCCGGTTGGCGCAAAAGTCACTATCTCGTGTGTATCCGATGCCACCGAAACTTTTATTGCCGGTGCAAAGTTTGATGAAGTGCTGGAACCTTTTGATGTACGTGCGGCCGATCTCGATCTGGTGCAGTACGGTTCTGATGACACTAAAACCCATCGCAAAATAAAACACATACTCGGGCAAAAGCAGCACGGTAAAGTCGGCCGACTGTTGGTGAGCGAATTGTTTACGGTGGGTGCAGGGGGCTGGTCGGGTTTTCCTTCGCACAAACACGACACCAACCGCTTGCCGGACGAAACCCGACACGACGAAACCTATAACTTTCGGTTTAAACCCAATCACGGTTCCGGCGTGCAGATGCTGCAGCGTGTCGACAACGAACCCGGTGATGCCTATCACATTGTCGATGGCTCAACGATCTGCCTTGATAAAGGTTATCACCCGTGTGCGGTATTGCCCGGTTATGAAATGTATTACTTTACGATTCTTGGCGGGCTGACACAGCGTTCACTGGTGCAGTACTTTCAGCCAACGCATGCGTACCAGATCGAAACCATACCCGGCATCAAGGATATGATCGCCAAGTTCAAGTAAACACATGCCTATTGTCACACTTGCAGAAGTACTACAGCCGGCATTAAAGCAGGGCTATGCAGTGGCCGGGCTGGTATGTCTGGGCTGGGAAGACATGTGTGCATTTACCCGTGCCGCTGAACAGGAAAACGTACCGGTTATTCTGCAGGCCGGACCGGGTTGTCGTGAACACACGCCGCTGCCGGTACTCGGTGCGATGTTTCGAACACTTGGTGAAGCTGCCACTGTGCCGGTGGTAGCGCACCTCGATCACGGCTATTCCATAGAAGAGTGTCGCGAAGCGATTGACTGCGGTTTTACATCGGTGATGTTCGACGGTTCGCGAACACCGTTGCAGCAAAACATTGATGAAACATCCGCAGTGGTCGAACTGGCTCACGCTGCAGATATTTCCTGTGAGGGTGAGATTGGCTTTGTCGGCTATGCCGAAGGGGAGTCTTCGGCCGGTACTGATCCCGCAGAGGCTGCAGAGTTTGCACAGGCCACTGGAATCGATGCCATGGCGATCAGTGTTGGCAATGTGCATTTGCAGCAAACTGAATCTGCCGGGCTCGATGTGGAAAAGGTTCGTGCAATTGAGGCCATTAGTCATGTGCCACTGGTTATCCATGGCGGTTCGGGGGTGCCGGCACTGCAGCGCCGGGAACTGGCTAAAACCACCAGTATCTGTAAATTCAACGTAGGTACCGAATTGCGTATGGCGTTTGGCAACGCGCTGCGCCAGTCGGTGGCAGCCGATGAAACCCGTTTCGACCGCAACGCCATTCTGAAAGACACCATCGATCCGGTGCTTGAGGCGACCCGCAAAGTGCTGCAGTCAATGCGTTAAACCCTCAACGTGCGAATGTCGCACCAGGGTTGCTTCCGTGTGGCGCGGGAGTAGAATCGGGTTTTACGTCGCAGCGGAGTGGCACCAATGAAACTGTTTTTTAATCCGGCTTCGCCGTTTGTTCGCAAGGTGATGGTCACTGCTATTGAGTGCCAGCTCGACGATCGCATTACTACCGTGCCGCTGGCGCTGACACCGGTATCGCCCAGTGAGGCACTCAACGCCGATAACCCGCTGGGTAAAATACCTGCACTTGTACTTGATAACGGCACTACCTTGTTCGACTCACGCGTGATCTGTGAGTACCTGAATCAGTTGGGTGGCGGCTCACTGTTTCCGACCGGTGACAGCCGCTGGCAGGCTCTGCGGCTGCAGTCAATTGCCGACGGCATGTGTGACGCCGGTGTGCTGGTGCGCTATGAAACCTTTGTGCGTCCGCAGGACCGTCAATGGGATCAGTGGATCAACAACCAGAAAGAGAAGTTTCGCAGAGCCACTGCATTGCTTGAAGCTGAAGTGGCAAACTTTGGTGACACTATAGATATTGGCACGCTGTCGGTGGCGATTGCTCTGGATTATATCGACTTCCGTTACAGCGATGAGAACTGGCGTGATCAGTGTCCGGCATTGTCTGTGTGGCACAAAAGCATTTCGACCAGACCTTCTCTGGCCGGCACAGTACCTGAAGACCTTAAGTAAGCCCAGGCTTTGTAGATTGGGGCCGGTTTAACCCGGTACACCTGTCCACTTTACAGACTGAATGTTTGAGACGGTGAAGGTTGCTCTGCCGTCGCCACCTTGTTGGGTCTGATGACCCGGATACTCTGGTTGTGAATAGCTTTGGTACCCGTCGGGTATTGCTCGAAATCAAACGTACCCTGGTAATTGCGTTGCCGTTAATCGGTGCGCAGATGCTGCAGGTGGGCAATGGCTTAGTGGACACGCTGGTGGCCGGTCGGCTTGGTACTGTGCAATTGGGTGCCGGTGGTATCGGTGCATCGATCTGGTTTTTCGGTTCGTTGCTTTGCATTGGTGTAATGGCCGGCCTTTCACCCATTTTATCCAAACTGATCGGACAAAGAAGACGCGCTGCTGTGGGTGCGGTATTTCGGCAGGGGTTATGGCTTGGCTTAATGGCGGGGTCGGTAGCGGTGGCAGTGACGCTGTTGCTGGCGGCGTTTTTACCCAGGTTATCGTTGCAGCAGGAAATGGTGCCTGAGGTACGCGGCTATCTCACCACGGCGTGCTGGAGTTTGCCGGCGTTTGCGATTGTCATGGCATGCCGCAACGTGTGTGAGGCAACTGCGCTGACGCGACCGGTGTTATTTGTACAGTTTCTTGGTTTGTTGATTAACCTGTTTGCCGATCTGGCATTCGGCCTTGGCTGGTTTGGTTTTCCTAAACTCGGCCTGGTTGGTATTGGTATGGCCACATCACTGGTAATGATAAGCATGGCGATTTGTCTGGTGTTTATTCTTATGCGGCGCCAACGCTTTCAGCGCTTTGCTCTGTTTGCTGCGTTCGAATGGCCGGTTTGGAAAGAAATAAAGCCAATGCTGCATTTATCAGTGCCGATTTACCTGGGCATGTTGTTTGAGGCCGGGTTGTTTTTTGTGACTGCTATTCAGATGGGGGTGCTCGGTTCAATGGAGGCGGCGGCACACAACATTGCCATTGGTATTTCCGCTGCGTGTTACATGTTGCCTCTGGGGCTAAGCTTTACGTTAACTTCGAGAATAGGTCGGGTATATGGCAGAGAGTCTGTTTCTGCAATTAAACTGCGGGTGCTGAGTGGCATTCTAATCACGGCGGTAATGGCTATTTTAACGGCCATTACACTGTTGTCGTTTCGACACGTGTTGCCCGGTGTCTATACCGACGACCCTGAACTGCAGCGTTTTGCCACGCATTTATTA
>CAYZVB010000271.1:1342-7784 GCA_964481315.1 uncultured Granulosicoccaceae bacterium | reverse complement strand
CTGGGTTCTGTGAGCGGCTTGGGGTGCAATTCCCCTTGCCGACTCGACCAAGGTGGAATATCGCGGCCTTGCTTACGCGGCGGGTTTCCCGCCGGTGGTATTGGCCAGTAGTTGCGGGATAGCCGTCAGCGTCTTATCGATCGCGCCGGTGTGCTGAGCAAAGAAATCACGTACCTGTTGCGCGTTTACAGCGGGTTGTTCGGTAAGTGTGTGCTCAATAACACTGATGAGCGCGCCTGTGTTTTCCACACTGTTTACAACGCCGGCTTCGATGGCTTCCATGGCAGGGTATTCTATGGTCCATAAGGTCGGGCCGACCAGTACCGGTTTGTCGAGCGCCAGTGCTTCTGAAATATTATGTGCTCCGTTCGGGGTAAAACCACCACCGACAATCACTTGTGTGGCTAGTTTCAAATAAAAGTACATCTCACCCATTGAGTCACCGAGCAACACATCGAATGCCTCCGGCTTGTGTTCGCACTCCAGTGCCTCGTTGAGCAGTCTGCTGCGAGTGGCGACACTGAGTCCGGCACTTTCAAGTAATGCTTTTACGTCGTTGAATCTTTCCGGCGCGCGCGGAACATAGACAAACAACACCGGCAATGTTTTTTTGGACTGCGCGAAGTTGCGAATGCTCAATATCGTTTCTATGTAACCATCGTCTTCGCCCTCAACAGCACTTGCAATGGTAATGATCTGTGAGGTTTGATGGAGCTGAGTCAGCAGTTTGTATGCGGCGTGCAACTGGTTTTGCGGTATTGGCTGGTCAAAGCGTAGCTCACCGGTAATGGCAACATTGCTAACCCCGAGTGATTTGAATCGCTGTGCCTGAAGGTCGGACTTAACCATCACCCCGGCAAACCCCGATACCAGTCTTGAGCGCAGTCCAGTGCCTTTGGTGTCGCGGTCGAAACTGCGCGTAGGATATTGACCATTGCAAAGAAAAAGCGGAATGCCGGCACGTCTGGCACTGGCTATCATGCATGGCCAGTACTCCACTTCCATCACCAGCCCGTATTTCGGTTGTAGCGCTTTGTAGAAGCGTTGGAATGCAAAGTCGAATTCCAGCGGCACATAGACTACCTGCAACTGTCCGTTTTCAATTTCTTTGGAAAAAGTGTTAATTGCTTCGCGACGACCTACCGGTGTGAAATGGGTGGTCACAACCGACTCACCCTGTTGCAGCAGAGCTTTGATTAACGGTACCGCAGAGCGCAGTTCACCCAGTGAAACTGCATGTACCCAGACGGTGTTGTTATTGGTTGTCGTGTGCCTGTAGAAACCGAAGCGTTCACCCAGGTGTTCGGTGTACAGCGGGTCTTTACGACCGCGCCACCAGAGATAGACCAACAGTATCGGAAGCAATATGAAGCCGGCAATGCGGTAGAACGCCATAAACAGTTTCATCAGTGTTGAATTGAATGGCGTCTTTTTCATACGCTGCTGTTACCACCGTATTTCAGAGTCTCCATTAACCTGTCTGCCAGTAACTCGACCTGTTGATTGTTGCTTTGAGTCAGCCGCATTGCATTTTCTGAAGTCGTCTTTATTCTCTGAGGGTCAGTAATTATTTGCAGTAGTTGCTTTTCATGACTAATGCATGTCGCTGCATGGTGTTGCTTTAGCAGTTGATAGTCAGACAAAAAGTTTTCCGTATTGGGGCCGTGCACTACTGCACAACCGAGTACCGCTGCCTCCCACGGGTTGTGACCCTGAATGTGACTCATGGAACCTCCAATAAAGGCACACGGGCTAACCCGATACCAGATGCCCATTTCACCGAAAGTGTCAGCGATGTACACATTGCACTGTGACGGGCTTTGATTGTCGGAGCGGCAGGCGACCTTCATTCCGTGTGCAATTGCTGTTTCAATGATTTCCGATTTTCGTTCGATAACTCTCGGTGCGATTATCAGTAGGGCGTCGGGTTGTTGCTGAACCAGCCTGCTATGTGTTTTTAGCGCCAGTGCTTCGTCTTCAGCGTGGCTGCTGGCCAGTAACCAGCACTGTCTGCCGTCGATGGCTTGTTCAAATTCATGGCGTTCTGTTGTGTGATCATGCAATGGTACTGATACTGTTTTTAAAGAGCCGCCAGTCGTGACGTTTGCGCCGAGAGACTGCATGTGGGCAGTGGTCTGGTTGTCTTGTGCAGAAATCCATTCGAAGCGTTTGTACAGATCGCCGAATAGGCTTTTAAGCCGTGCGCGTGCACGGTAACTCTTTTCATTCATCCGTGCGTTAAGTAACACCAGCGGTATAGAGCGGGCATGGGTGTGATACACCAGTGCAGGCCACAGATCCTGTTCTGCCCATACTGATAGGTTGGGTTGCCAGTGATCGAGAAATTTTTTAATAAACGGTTTGCTGTCTGCCGGTAAAAACTGATGGGTGGTGTTGACGGGTAGATTGTTGCAAAACACTTCTGCAGAGGTGCGCGTGGAGCTCGTGACCAGGAAGTTGATATCCGGCTTTCGGGTATTGATTGAACGGATAAGCCCGCGCAGCGCCAGAACCTCACCAAGCCCCACACCATGCAGCCAGATGAGAGGCCCGGGTGGCCGCGCCGCGCTGACTTCACCAAGCTTTTCTGTATAACGCTGCGGGTGTTCTTTACCGTTCTTTAGCCTGCGTTTTAACGCATAACGCATTGCTGGTGCAGAGTGATTGGAAAACGCAATATAGCCTCGCAGGGGCAGGCTGTCTTTACTTTGTGGTTTTATGCCGGTCAAAGATCGCGAAACCGTTTTTGCATGGAGTGTTGCCAGAATTGCTCGTCACTCAGTGCCTGCACAAACTTCTTTGCGGCCTGTCCTTCGCCATAACCTTTGTGCGGCGTGTGCTTTTTCCCCCATTGCAGTTGCAGAAATTCGTTAATTGCTTCGATATTCATGGCATCACACGATGACACAGAGGGTGCAATGGAACGATCAGTCTGGCGACTGCCGATATCGAGTGACGGTATACCAAGAAACGGAGCTTCACGAACACCGGCAGACGAATTACCAATCATGGCATTGGCGTTTTTCATCAGTTCTGAAAAATACGAAAAGCGCATCGAAGGTATTATGCGAAAGCGTTGCTGCGGCATGCGGTTTATTACATCAATTATATCGCCTGAGCCGGGGTCGTTGTTCGGTAGTATGAGTACGAAGTTGCGCTGCGACTGTTCCAGTGCACCGTAAAGTGATTGTGCCTGGGCCGCCATACTGGCGCTTTCCGAAGTGACCGGGTGAAAAATACAAATGCCATAGTCATTGAATGGAATGTCATAGTGGCTAAGCACTTCATTAATTGCCACCCCTGATGACTTTACGTGGAAGTCGAGCTCCGGTGAACCAATGGTGAAAATCAGCTCCGGCGGTTCACCCAGTGCACGCACACGCAGGGCCGCCGGTTCGGAACTTACAAAGTGACAGTAGGCAAGCTTGCTGTTGCAGTGTCGAAAAATCTCATCGATGGTACCGGATACTTCGCCGCCCTCAATATGCGCCGATCTAATATAGTTGGTGGCCGCAACCAGTGCTCCGGCCAGTGCCTCGACGCGGTCGCCATGCAGAATGATCAGGTCGGGCTGTGTGCGATTGACGTACTCCGAAAATCCGGTGATTGTTTTGGCCAGTGCCAGATCCTGCGGGTCGCCTTCCTGTTGGTTAACATACTCGTGCACAGTAACCCCCTGCAGGCGGCTGACTTCGATTTTTGTCATTCCGTAGCTTTCAAGCATGTGCATGCCGGTAACAAAAAACGTTACATTAAAGCCTGCATCACGTGCAGCAATTGCCAGTGGTTCAAGCTTGCCGTAGTCGGCACGCGTACCGGTAACAAAGATCAGCGAACGGCTCACTGTTCTGTATGCCCCGGCTGTATGCAGCCTGCCTGAATCACTGCGACGGCTCCTTCAGATCGCTCCATTTCAGTTGTTCGTTGCGGGTAACATCGCGCGTTAAGGTTTGTCCGACCACCCGATCAAATTCGTAGCCGGCAATTTCACCGGAGCCAGGGCGACGCGCCCAGATATCGGCTTCATTAATTACTGTGCCTGCAGGCATATCGCGGTCTGCCACCACTGAAGCACGCGCAAAGCGATAAACATCTTCTTCTGCAGCGGTGCGCACCTTCGGGTTATGCAGAGCCGTATGGATTTCGCGGCTGCGGTCGATCAGGTGTCGCAGTTCGGCAGGATCCATCGAGCAGCTGATATCCGGCCCTTTGCGATAACGCGTATCGGTGTAGTGGCGTTCCAGTATGCAGGCACCCAGCGCCACTGACGCCAGTGCCATCTCGGGGCCGATAGAGTGATCGGAGAACCCAACGTGTGCGTTGGGAAATGCCTGCCGCAGTTCAGTAATGCCCTGCAACGATACGTTTTCCGGTGGCGACGGATACAGGTTGGTACATTCAAGCAATGCGTAGTCGATGCCTGCTTCGTCGAGAATGGCCACTGACTGTTGCAGCGAGTCGATAGTTTGCATGCCTGTGGACATGATCACCGGCTTGCCAAATCTGGCGATGTGTCTGATAAGTGGCAGGTTGTCGGCTTCGCCCGAGCCGATTTTGTAGGCCGGTACGTCAATGTCGTTAAGAAAGTCTGCAGCCTTGCGCGAAAACGGTGTCGAGATAAATATCATCCCCAACGATTCGCAATAATCTTTCAGGGCAATTTCGTCTTGCGGCGACAGGGCACAGCCAGCCATGACATCCCAGATGGAAACATCGGCGTTGGGCGGAAAGATCGACCGGGCTTCGTCGGTCATTTCATCTTCCAGAAAATGCGTCTGGTGCTTAATGCATTCGCAGCCGGCATCTCTGGCAAGCTTTGCCATATGTTTGGCTGTGTCGAGATCGCCACCGTGGTTGATGCCGATTTCTGCAATCACAAGCGGCGGCTGGCTGGCGGAAATCTCGCGTCCGGCAATTTTCACTAAAAAATCCTGCGCAGGTTACCGGCGTAGCGGCAAAGTGTGCCGGCCGGTAGAAAAATTCTGTGGCGCAATTTTAAAGGAATGACCGGTCTGGTGCTGTGCTAATTGTGATGCCGGTTGGTAAGGGACGGGCCTTTGTTGCCCGGCCATCGTAAGACTTGGCGCGACGCCGGTTCTGCGGTAGGTTATCGACAATACTGCTTAGAGAGGATCAGGTGTGAAGCTTACTCAACAGGAACGCGACGAATTTTCGCAAAGCGGTTTTTTGTTTAAACCCGGCTGCTTCACTGCAGACGAGGCGGCGCGGCTACGGGCTGCGGCTGCAGAAGTTTATGCCATGGATCGCAAAGAAGTCTGGCGTGAGAAAACCGGTGCTCCGCGTACTGCCTTTGCTGCGCACACTTATCACGATACTTTCCGTCGCCTTGGAGCGCACCCGCGGCTGATTGAACCGGTGCGTCAGGTGCTGGGTGAAGAGGTTTACATGCATCAGTACAAAGTCAACGCCAAGGCTGCGTTTGAGGGTGATGTCTGGCAGTGGCATCAGGACTACGGCACCTGGGCCCGTGATGACGGTATGCCCGAGGCGCGTGCCATGAACATTGCGGTATTTGTCGACGAGGTGATGCCTATCAACGGCCCGCTGATGTTTATACCCGGCAGTCACAAAGGTGGGGTGCTGGAGGCGGGGCATGATCTTGAAACCACCTCCTACCCGTTGTGGACATTAGACAAGGAAACCGTCACACGGCTTGCCGATCAGGGCGGTATCGTGGCACCCACCGGGCCTGCCGGTTCAATGATTATGTTTCACGGCAATCTGGTGCATGCTTCGCCACCCAATATCACGCCGTATCCGCGAACAATTGTCTATTTAACGCTGTGTGCTGTCACTAACCACATCACAAAGTTCAACCGGGAAGAATGGATTGCGCATCGCAACTTCGATCCGATTGAACCGCTTGCAGACAATGCGTTGTCAGAAGCGGCTGTTGCATAACCTGCCGCCCACATTCATCTACAAATCTTAAAGGAGAGTCGTTATTCCACACTTTACGTTTGAATACTCTGCCAACATCGCCGACAAGGTCGATCTAAAAGCCATGACTGGCGTTATTCTCAATACTGCGCTTGAAACCGGCTTCTTCGAGCTTGGCGCGGTAAGGGTGCGGGGCGTGAAGTGTGAGGTGTATACCGTTGCAGACGATCTGCCGGACAACGGCTTTATCGATCTGTCACTAAGGCTTGGTGCGGGGCGCAGCGATGAAGACAAAAAAGCGATTGGTGATGCGATATTTGCGGCACTGGAAAAGTTTTTGGCAGAGCCACTGGCAACAGAGCACTTTGCGTTATCTTTTGAAGTGCGTGAGATCAACTCTGCGCTAAGCTATAAGCGCAATGCGATACATCCGAGAATTCGTAACGGCGAATGAGCTGGAGGGTGATGGAGCGATGTGGTGCGGTTCGTTTATATCACCCCACCCAAACCACCACACCAAGGGTGTGGTGAGTGGTTAGCA
>CAYZVB010000271.1:0-1332 GCA_964481315.1 uncultured Granulosicoccaceae bacterium | reverse complement strand
CATTGAATAGCCGCGGGTTTGCGTAGGGTGTGGTGAGTGGTACGAACCGCACCAATGTCTGGAACGTTTGCGGCAGAGCCACTGGCGACGTCGCACTTTGCGTTGTCTTTTGTGGTACCCGAGATCAACGCTGCATTATGCGATAAACGCAATGCAATACTTCCGGCAATACGGAACGGTCAGGGAGTCGGTGGGTTATGGTGCGGTTCGTTTCTCTCACCGCACCCTACGCAGCTAACGTAGGGTGTGGTAAGTGGTGCGAACCGCACCGGAATCCCTAGAACATCACAACAGATCGAATAGATTCACCTTTGTGCATCAGGTCGAATGCGTTGTTAATATCATCGAGCGGCATGGTGTGTGTGATGAGCGGGTCAATTTCAATTTTACCGTCCATATACCAGTCAACAATCTTCGGTACATCGGTGCGTCCTTTAGCTCCACCGAATGCGGTGCCGCGCCAGTTGCGACCGGTGACCAGTTGAAACGGCCGGGTGGAAATTTCTGCACCGGCCGGTGCC
Source organism: uncultured Granulosicoccaceae bacterium (assembly GCA_964481315.1). Taxonomy (GTDB): domain Bacteria; phylum Pseudomonadota; class Gammaproteobacteria; order Granulosicoccales; family Granulosicoccaceae. Next base: position 811 of record CAYZVB010000271.1, on the reverse strand, counting down.
ACACCAATAATAATCGAAGTACCCCATCCTTTATGGCAGCACTCAAGCGCCTGACGCATTACTTCGACGTTACCGATACATTCGAATGAGTAGTCAGCGCCGCCTTTGGTCAGATCAACAAGGTAGGGTACAAGATCTCCTTCGACTTCTTTCGGATTAACAAAGTGTGTCATGCCGAATCGCTCTGCCATTTCTTTTCTAGCCGGGTTGAGGTCAACACCGACAATGCGATCTGCACCGGCAATTCTTGCACCTTGTATAACGTTAAGTCCGATTCCACCGAGACCGAATACCACAACGTTGTCACCCGGTTGCACTTTGGCGGTGTTGATAACAGCACCAATACCGGTTGTTACCCCACAGCCGATGTAGCAGATTTTATCGAACGGCGCGTCTTCACGAACTTTTGCCAACGCAATCTCAGGCACGACGGTGTAGTTTGAAAAGGTTGATGTGCCCATGTAGTGGAAAATCTTATCGTCACCACTGGAGAAACGGCTGGTGTTGTCGGGCATCAGGCCACGACCCTGCGTTTCTCTGATCTGCTGGCAAAGATTGGTCTTACCCGAGGTGCAGTAGTCGCAAACACGGCATTCCGGTGTATATAGCGGAACAACGTGGTCGCCTTTCTTTAATGAAGTAACGCCTGCGCCGACTTCTACGACAACACCGGCACCTTCATGACCGAGAATAGCCGGGAAAATGCCTTCCGGGTCAGCGCCCGACAGGGTGAATTCATCAGTATGGCAAATGCCGGTGGCTTTGATTTCCACCAGGCACTCGCCGGCGCGAGGCCCTTCAACGTTGACAG
>CAYZVB010000270.1:4360-7784 GCA_964481315.1 uncultured Granulosicoccaceae bacterium | reverse complement strand
ACTGACCACTTCTGCACTCGCTGTATCCCAACTTTTAATATTGCCAGAGCACTAGCCGGCAAACTGTTACGTCACTGCTTAAGCAGAGAGAAAAACGGCACCACAGAAAAGTAGGCAATAACCAGCACCGCGCACAGCACGACTGTAAGTTGCAGCGGATGACTGAGCATTCGTGACAGGAAAGTTTCAGCATTACCGGACTCTGCCTGCTCTTGTTGAAAACGTCGAACCCTGGCACTACGCTCTTGCTGGTAATCGTCGAGCAGCGTTTTGGCGCGCGGCCAGTCATCATCGTCAACCAGCCATATCGCCGGAAACGAAACACCGAAGCGTCCGGCGCTGGTCTCGAACCAGGGAATGTGGTGCCGGTCCAGCAGAGCCCGTACATCGTCGGCCTCGTCTTCCGGTGCCATACGTAGTCTAAATAGTATTTTTGACATAAATAGTGATCCGGCTATACCGGAGAGTAACGGATAGCTGTAAACATCGCGTAGGCAAGCGTCATTTTTTTAACGCGTCAAACATCTTAATTGCGACAGTTAAATGTTACAAAGCGTCATTATTACGTAATAAAGTCCAAACAGCACCTGCTTTTCTGGCGTCTTCTGTGCATCATGTACTCAGATGTGGGGATCACATTTACAATTGCGTTGACGTTTATTGTCAGGGTTCGCGAAAACTTTTAGATCCCAAACACACGACTATGCCGGACAAAACGTGAAAGAACAAAATACCCCTTTCAGTACAACAAGACGTAACCTCGTCTTAGGTGGCCTTGCCGCCGCTGCCCTGCCGTGGGAATCCGCGTCGGCCGGGCGCGGGCGCAACATTGTATACCCTGATCGCTCGCTCGCCCTGCACAATGTGCATACCGGTGAAAGCAAGCGCATTGTGTACTGGTCTGAAGGGAAGTATGTAGGCAGCGGCCTCAACGAGATTAACTGGATACTACGCGATTTCCGCACCAGCGAAATCAGAGCCATCGACCCGCGCCTGCTGAACATTCTTTATATTCTTTCCCGCACGCTGGAAACCAAAGAACCCACGCTGGTGCTGTCGGGTTTCCGCTCCAAGAAAACCAACGATATGCTGCGGCAAACCACCGAAGGTGTCGCCAAGCGCAGCTTCCACATGCTCGGTCGCGCCATTGACATTCGCATGCCGAAAGTCGACATGGCACATGTACAACGCGCAGCACTGATGCTTAATGGTGGCGGTGTTGGCTACTATCCGCAATCAAACTTTGTACACCTCGATTCGGGACCGGTTCGCACCTGGTAACTCAGCGGCACAGCAGCACGGACAACCTGCACACAACCTTCCCTCAACGTCACCTACCGGTAACACCCAACTGACCTATACTCCCTGACTTTTGCGGGAGACTCAGGTGTACGCTTATAAAACTTTCGCAGGCTGCGTTCTCGGTGTGGCAGTCGTGGCCTGCAACACGGCCTTTGCCGATTGGACCGGTGGCATAGAAGCCGGCACACAACTGGGTTCCGATCAGGCTCCGGCACTGCGGTTTTACGCCAGAAAGCAGGACAACCCGCTGTCACACTACATGTATCTGGACTGGATTCACGAGTCCGGAAGCAGCAGCTACCGCCTTGGCTATAACCCCACTTACACCATTAGCCAGTCGGTGTTCAGCTTTGGTGAATTCAGTATTGAACAGGATGACCCCGGCGGCATTGCCAGAGAGATCGACGCGAGAGTCGGTGTCGGTAATCATATCTTCCGAACCAAACAAAGCAGATTTACTGTGCACACCGGGATCGGCGGATCAAAAATTGAGCTGGCCGACAGCAGCGAGGAAACAGACGGGTATTTTTTCGCCGGTGGTTTGTTTACCAGCAAGCTAATAGGGTTGCTTAAATTCGACGCAGTGCTCGAGTCGCGCGTGGCCGATTCACAAACAGTCACTAGTGGAGAGGCCGGTGTGTCATTCCGGGTCGGACCGAACACAGCAATCAAATACGCCTACTCAGTGAAGCGCTATGACTTTGATGAGTCGCGCGAAGACATTGTCAATGAAGACTCTTTTGTAACCATGACCTATGGCTTCTAGGCCTTAAACACTGGAGTCTGGAAAGAAAATCGCGCTGAACAACTTTCTTTAACACCGGCCTGCCAACAACGCAGGCCGGTAGTAAGTCGTTTAGTTAAACATGCCCTTTTCAACATCGGCATTGATTCTGACTTCAACACGGCGGTTACGCTGCCGGCCGGTTTCTGTGTTGTTGTCGCCAACAGGTGCTGTTTCACCCATGCCTGAAGTCTGTACGTTAACCGTCTTCAGAGAACGCTGCAGGTAAGCCTGTACGGTTGCCGCACGTTGCTCAGACAGCCCCTGGTTGTAGACAGTAGTACCGATGCTGTCGGCGTGGCCGATAACGTTTATTGAACCAACTTTGGCATTGCCGTCGAGCTTTGATATCAGCCCGTCAAGTTCACGCTTACCCATCACAGACAGCTCGGAAGAATCAAAGTCAAACAGAGCGGTACCGTCAAAGGTCAGCGACATCATCTGTTTTACCGGCTCGGAAGGTGCTGCCATTTCCGGCTTGGCACTTGCCTGGCACTCGACGACCATAGCATCGCTGGACCAGCCGATAGAACGCAGGCAGTCTCCGGATGAGGTGACAACACGACCGGCGTTGGCATCATTGACGAAGTCAGTAAAATTTTGCTGACTCTGTGAATCGCCTGATAGTGTTGAGCAGCCCTGCATTATTCCGGCCGCAGCAACAACACAAAGCAGAGATTTGTGCATAGGATTAATTCCCCTTGCTTAATTAATGGTTTTACGGCTGCCGAAATCAGCAAACCCCGTGGTACATCAGGTGCAATGCAGTGCAAATCAATTGCCAACCCTTTACTAATTAGCAAACGACTGTCAAAAAACAATCAAATAGCTGCAAATCTTCACATTATCTTTGCAAATACCGGAGTGACCCGCGCCGCAGGCGCACACCAATATCGGCAACTGCACTGCATTAAAACCATCTATACTTTTTACCTGGCAGCACCATTCGGCAGCCATTCAGCAGCAATTTCTGAAAATACACTGTTATGCACGGCCGGCCGGCAATCGAAGCACTGGTATGAAACATATTTCAATTTTACTGCTCACTGTGATTCTGATCAGTGGTTGCACCAGCACAGTTGCCATAGGCACTGCCTATAACTCAGCTGCCAGAAACGTTACCAGCCGACTAACGGACTACGCCGAATTCAGCACTTCTCAGCGCCGCGAAATCAAATCACGTGTATCCGCTTTTCATCAGTGGCACAGACAACAACACCTGCCGGACTACCACCTACTGTTGAGCGAGATCGCCAGAGGTGCAGATGATCCCGGTAATCTTTCCAGGCAACACGTAGACAGATGGGTAAGAACTTTCAGGGGCCTGCTGCTGCAAAC
>CAYZVB010000270.1:0-4350 GCA_964481315.1 uncultured Granulosicoccaceae bacterium | reverse complement strand
GCCATATTCTCAGTAGTTTGTCTGACCGGCAGGTACAGCAAGTTGCCATCAGTATCCGCGACAAACAAATACAGAGAGTCAGGGAATATCAATCCGAAACAAAAGCACAACGACTAAAACGCCGGCAAACTGATCTCACAAAATGGGCCGCGCGTGCCGGTATCAATTTTACTGATGAACAGTCGATGTTGCTGAACAACACGCTGACGCAACAAATCAGTCTGACACCACAGCGCCATCAGTTATGGCAAAACTGGTCTGATCAGTTTGTCAGAATGCTGCAACACCGATCACAACCACAGTTTTCAGGTCAGGTACACGGTCACATTGCATCATTGTGGAACCTCACCGAACAAACGTACCCGGAGCAATGGGATACCAACATCAAACTGTGGTCGGACTTTTTATACCGATTTTTAAAGTCACAAACGCCGGAACAATCACGACGGATTAAAAACAAACTCAACAGTGTCGCAAAAAGCCTTGCAAAGTTGAGCAACAAAAAAACCACGCATGAGCCGCGTTGTTTCGCAACAGCAGAATAATTAGTCGGTGTCGTAGATGGCACCTGCAGAAGGTAGCGCAGGCATGGTTTGCCGCACTGCACTAATACTGCGTATGCGATCTGATGCTACTGCAATCGGTGCCGGACATTCCCCGTAGTCAGCGTAGTGCAGAGCCACACTGATCAGTGATTCCTGCGGGTCGCTAAACGGCAGCACCGGATCATCATCGGCTTCACATACCGGAGAAAAGCCGTTAAAAAAATCACCATCACCATCGGCGTTGACACTTCGCGATTCAAGAATATGAACATCTACCACGTCGGGCACCAGTTCATAACCGCGGGAGGCATAGGGCTTTCCACAACTTTCAGCACCGATGGTGATAACCTCCATAAATGGTTTTAATCCGTTAATCACTTCTTCCGAAGCCGAACAGGTGGAGCCGGTCATTAGAATAAAAACTCTCGACAACGTGGTAAACGCATTGTCGAAGTTGATAAAGCTAAAGGTAAAATCTTCCGCGCTGTATTTATCATTGCGCTGTAGTGTGGTGTAAACAGAATCTGCCGCTGCCTGTCCGTAAACACTGCTGGCAAGATCCCGTGAAGCGGATACCAGTCCGCCGCCGTTATAGCGCAAATCAAGTATGAGATCATCAAGGCCGGCACTGGCGTAGTTATCGCGAAACGACTCAAGCTGCGTTGATGTTAAACGTATAAACTCTTCAATGAGCACATAACCGGTGCGACGACCACTTGTCGGGCTGGTGAATACGTTTGCTTTGCGAACCGGACTTAAAGCATGCTCGGTACGTTCAATGGTGACTGTACGCTGTTGTCCATCCGGGTGCCTGACGGTCAGGTTGCGCTGCACCCCCAGACCCGGCTCCTGAAACAGGTCACGAAATCCATCGTAGCCCAGCTCATCGATATCGACACCTTGTGCGGCGATAACGCGATCACCGCGCTGCAGGCCCGCTGCTGCAACTGAACTTTCATCTTCAACACTGGCAATACGGACGTCTATGCCGGGCTCATTTGTTTCACGCAATGTAAATCGCAAACCAAAACTGCCGGACACACCCTGCTCTATTCGCTGTTGCTGTAATGCAGCATCGGCAAAACCGCTAAAGCGATCTTCCGGGATTTTGCGTAAATCTTCCAGCAGGTTGCCAAGGTTCTGATACTGCGGATCAGTCAGATCAAGCGGCGGGATATCGTTATACCAGAGATAACGATCCTGCATATGAGCGTACAACGCCTGCCGTGTCGATAGTGGCGCTGTGGTTAACGCTGTGAGCGCATCGACAGATTTAAACGCTTCAGAATCACTGCCACCACCACAGGCCAGCAGACTACAAGCTGCAAATAGTGTTGCGGTGTGGCTTACTCGTCGGAGAATGGCTCGGCAGGTTGGCATATCAGCGTATTTTCCAGTTCCGCGTTCCTGATAATCAGTAACTTCGCGTCTATTTCTTTATCGACCAGATACGGAATGGTTTTGATATATTCCACGGTGTAGCCATAGGTTGACTGCGCGTCTTCCAGTTGCTGCGGCCAGTCGCTGTCGTCCCAGGCACTGCCATTGACAGTGATTACCAGCGGCGCACCGCTGTCCAGCACGCTTGTCATATGAGAGATATGACTGGCATTAACGGGTCCAAAAGCACAAACCCCCACACAGATTCCAGCCTGGTAACGAACATCGTCCAGTAGCGGCGTGCGCAGATCATGGTGTCGGACCGAGCGATAACAGCCGCGCTTTACTGCCAGTTCAATCATGCGCTCACTGACATCTACACCGAACAGGTGGCTGAATCCGAGCTTTTCCAGTTCTACCCCCACCAGACCGGTGCCACAGCCAAAATCGAGCACCTTTGCACTCTCCTTTACACTGGCAGGCACAATGGAATTCAACAGGTTCGCGGCCTGAGCCGGCCCGACAAAACCTTCCCGTTCAATGTCGGCGTCATAGTCGGGTGCCCAGTTATCGTAGTGTGCGGACTTGTCGGTACTGTCGTAGGCACGTTGCAGCACGCTGTCACGCGGCAGATTTTTTTTCATCAGCGGATCTCCTGCAGTCGACAAAAGTGAACACACTTTTAACTTCATGGAGTTGGCCCCGTGTTAGGGTATCATTTTCAGGTGTGCAGACCCGGTACGAATCTGACCATGGTAACTTTTCCAGTAAACCCACCCTTAAACCCTGCGGAAAAACTGCGCGTACAACCTGGCAATCCGGAAAAATTGCGGTTTGCGAGCAAGCGTTGCCACAGGCTGATCGCAGCCGGTGTTATTGCACTGGCCCTGACCGGTTGCAATGGCACAGAAGCACCCACCGGGCAACTCGACAGCGGCATGATCGAACTGGGCATTCCTGAAAAAATCCGCCAGGTTAGTGCGGTAAATCTTGATGCCGTAACCGCAATCGCCAACGTCAACAGCGTGGACTATCCAATGACCCGCAACGGCGACCGTTTTCAAACCACAATCACGCTCGACAACGTCGCGTCACTGGCGGTCAATCTGCGCTTTGCGGAAACACTTGAGTCAGGCTACGTACTCAACCTTGCGCGTCACTCTCAGGTCACCCGCAACGTCGACAGCAATAACATCACAATGGAATTTTTTGAAAGCGGATTCGACACTAACTTTGATGACGACGGTGACAGCGTGAGCAATCTGCAGGAGCGTGAGTTAGGTACTGACCCGACCTTCACAGATAACGCAACGCGCAGCCTGACATTAAACTTTGCGGTACCTTCAATTGTTCCGGCCCCGGAAGTAATCCAGCCTTTCGTTCTCTTCAGCGGCACACCGCGTGTATCCAGACCGGAGAACAATGGTTTTACAGTTACAGGCACTATTGGTTCAGGTACCGTACCTGTAGAGGTAAGGTTGATACAGCGAATCAACGTTGGGACCGAAACCAGGCCACTAGAACTGGCAGTCGCTAACCAAACCATTGCATCGGGCTTTGACAGCGTCACGCTGGAACTGTTCGACAATGACTTTGATTTCAATCGCGATATTGACGGCGACGGTGTAACCAACGTCGAAGAAGTGCGTAACGGCACTGATCCGTTCACCGCAAATTAAGCTTACTTATCGTTACCAATTATTTATGTTGTAGCGAGTATTAAGAACACTTCACAACCGGACGTGCATAAATTCAGCAACCCGATCCCGGGTTAACGATATGCAATAGAAATGCGCACGCCATCAATGGCAGATCAGTGTTTGGTTGCGTTACCATGCCACGTGTAAGGCAGCAGCTTGCAGTCCGGCAGCCGCTTTGCCAGTGGCCAGGGTACGGACTCCCGACAACTCGTATTTGTGCGGACAGTTGTTCGCCGGCTTAGATGATACGCTGCCTCCAGAGGGCAACATCCTTCGATCAACCATAACCATTAGGTAAACCCAATGACTCGATCAATTCTACTGAAGCGCAAGTGGCTACCGATTGCGTTAGTACCCATGATGAGCGTTGCTGTCCTGTCCGGATGTAGCAGCGATAACGATGATGACAGCGACGACGACGGCGACAATATGGTAGTCGTCGATGCAAACGGCAATAATATCCCGGACGGCTTTGAAGCGGCTACCACTGGTGGCGAAGATCTCAACCCGACTGACGCTATCGACGATCGCTTCGCACCAACCAGCGCTGACTCCGACACCAACGGCAACGGCATCGATGACTCTTTCGAACCGGAACTGTCGGGCGGTGAAGACGCCGACGGCGACGGTATCGACGATGCTGCGCTCGCAGCCCTGACCGGTACTGACGGCACTGATGGTACCGACGGCACTGATGGTACCGACGGAACTGATGGTACCGACGG
>CAYZVB010000269.1:0-7801 GCA_964481315.1 uncultured Granulosicoccaceae bacterium | reverse complement strand
ATGCAGAGCCGCTGTCAGGGAGCACATAGACTTTGCAAGCTAACAGAATCTCAATCATGTTGAATATCCGCTACTACCTAATTGCACTGCTGGCAGTGGTCTTTTCGTGGCCTGCGATGGCACAGCAACTTGCCTCGGTAGAGGTTGCAGACGATGAGTCGGAACAACGCACCAGCCTGCTTGAGTCTGACAGCGGAAATCAGCTCGATGAAATCAGGGGTTCTCTAAAGCCTTTTGGTCACTCGCTGTTTTCGGGTGGCTTCGGTGTGTCAGAAAATGACGGTCTGAACGGCGATTACATTGTCACCACCGGTGACCGCATATCAGTGCGCATTTGGGGTGCGATTGCGTTTGAGTCGGTGCAGGTGGTCGATACCCAGGGGAATATTTTTATACCGGATGTCGGGCCGGTAAAACTTGGCGGTGTACCCAATAAATCAGTCAACCGGGTGGTGAAAAATGCCATTGCTCGTGTTTACACGCGGGATGTTGAGGTTTATACCAATCTGCTGACGGCGCAAACAGCTAATGTCTATGTCACCGGCTTTGTGAAAAAACCCGGTAAGTACTCCGGCATGCCTACCAGCTCTGTGCTGCACTTTATCGACAAGGCCGGCGGTATCGATGACAGAAGCGGTAGTTTCAGAAATATAGAAATTGTTAGGAACAAAAAATCCATAGCCACAATCGATCTTTACCGGTTTATTCAAAGTGGTGAAATACCTGATATTGCATTCAAGGATGGTGATGCCGTTGTTATTAAACCGCTAATGAATACGATTTACGTTCAGGGCGACGTTGCCCGACCGTTTCGCTTCGAGTTTTCTGATAACGGGTTAAGTGCCGATAGTATTATTGCGCTTGCCTCTCCGGGGCCGGGTGTTACGCATGCGGCAATCAGTACCATCCGTGATGGTGAAAGTGTATTCGACTACGTGACACTTAGTCAGCTTAGAGATAATCGTATTGGCAATGGCGATGTGATCACTTTCAAGTCTGATCTCAGTGAGAAAAACATCACAATCAACATCAGCGGCATGCACAACGGCCCGTCGGCATTAACCGTTAATCGACGTGCAACACTCCGTCAGGTGCTCGACCTGATAGAGGTCGACCCTGAACTCAGTGCCTATCAGCGAATCTACATGAAACGCAAGAGCATTGCCGGTCGCCAGAAGTCTTCAATTGAAGAGAGTTTGCGAAGGCTTGAAGCCGAGTTTCTGACCGCTTCGTCGAGCACCGATAGTGAGTCCCGAATTCGTGCACAGGAAGCGCAATTGATATCTGACTTCGTCAACAAGATGACGCATGTCGAGCCGCAGGGCACACTGGTTGTAGTGCAACGCGGCGCTGTCGCTGACATTGCACTGGAAAATGACGACACCATTGTTATTCCCCGAGTGTCACCGACAGTTCTGGTGACGGGTGAAGTTCGGCTGCCACGCGCATTCCTGTGGCAAAAGGGTAGCCGCCCAACCGATTACATCGCCCAGGCCGGCGGCTTTTCCAATAACGCCAATCGCGAACTGGTGTTATTGGTAAAGCAGGACGGCCGGGTGATTGAAGCGAGCGCCGCGCAGGTGGAGGCGGGTGATGAACTCATCATTCTGCCAAAAGCACCAACCAAGAATCTGCAGCTGGCTACCAGCATCACTGAAATTCTCTACAAGATCGCCGTTGCTACGTCCGTCGCGCTGCAAATCTAGCAACACATAGCCGTTCGGGCAGTGAATGTCGCAAACGGGCAACGAAACGCCCATTGATCCCTGTTTTTGCCAATTCAACCAGAGTCTGCCGGCAAGGAGATTGCGAGGAACCTGTCGGCGCCCGTCCGAGGTGAGAGATCAACGGGCGTGACGCTGGGATTAGCCGGCTGGTGTGTACTCACATCGCCGTAAAACTATAACTGGACTTCCATGTTTTGGTTGGAGTGGGTGATTGCTGCGACATGAGCCATATCACGTCAAATATAAAAAAAATAAAGCACGTGCTGGTGCCGTTTACGCGTTTCAGGCCAAACCTGAAGCCCGCCAATGATCTTCAGGAATCGACAAAGGCGAATACGGGTACCTGGACATCGACCGGTGACGATCCTCAGTTTCTGATTGAGTTTCCGAAACGCAGTCTGATTGCCAGCTGGTACATGATATCGTTTGATATTGATTCCAGTAATGTTTGCGATGAAGCCAAACTGTACATCAACACTGGCGCCGGCATCGACGAATCAGATGCGATAAAGATTCCCTATCAGTCGCGAAAGTCGGCCAAGCGTCTGGTTAAAATTCCCCGTCATGCCAAAAGTCTACGGTTCGACCCGCAGAGTTGTGCCGGTGAGTTTCAGGTGCGTGAGTTCAGCGCGACTCCGGTGTCATTTTCATTCGCGGAAAAGCGAATGTTGACTAAACTTATGAACAGACTCCCGTCAGAGGATAATTACACGCTCGAAAGCGCCAAAAGCGGGTTGCAGCGTCGTGCCCGGAGTGTCGGTCAGTCGTATCAGCAGGTGCTGGAGCAAAGTTATTCCGCACTGTTTTCCGCATCGCAAAGAAACCAGAGTTACGGTGAGTGGATAGCGAAATATGAAGCGACGAGCTTTCCGTCCGCAGCAGCCACAGATCAACTGAATACCATGCCAAACCCGGTCAGAGTCGCTGTGATTATGCCAACGTATAATAGCGATTTGCGGTTGCTTGATGCTGCTATACAGTCTGTTGTTGATCAAAGCTACGACCATTGGCAGTTGCGTATTTCTGATGGTGGATCAGATTCCGAAGGAGTGGTCGATGCGATAAATCGATGGGTGAAAAGTGATAAAAGAATCACTGCCACCTTTCAGACTGAAGCCACTGCCATCGCAGAAAACACCAATTGCGCAATAAGGCTTGCTGACAGTGATTACTGCGTCTTTCTGGATCATGATGATTTGCTGGCATGCCATGCTTTATTCGAAGTGGCAAAGTGCGCGGCCGATAATCGCGACTTAAAACTGATTTATTCCGACGAAGACAAACTGAACGACATTGGGCAACGCCTTGATCCGCATTTCAAGCCGGACTGGAATCCGGATTTACTGTTGTCGCAAAATTACATCTGCCATCTGGTGGCTATTGAATGCGGTGTGCTGGAAAAAACCGGTGGTTGCCGGGCGGGTTTTGAAGGAGCTCAGGATCATGATCTGTTATTGCGTGTGATGCGTGAAGTCAGCCCAGAGCAGGTCAGGCATATTCCGAAAATTCTCTATCACTGGCGCATGGCGGACGGTTCGACTGCAGCAGCGGCGTCTGCCAAGTCTTACTCGACCGATAGCGGTGTTGCTGCGGTACAGGATTATCTGCGTAGCACTGGTGAAGGTGCCACGGCAGAGTCGGGTAAATACCCGAACACCTATCGGGTACGCTGGCCGGTTCCGGCAGAGGCTCCACTGGTGAGCATTATTATCCCGACCCGCGACCGGTTGGGTATATTGTCTCAGTGTGTCAGCAGTGTGCTTGAGCGAACAAGCTATCCCAACTATGAAATTATTGTGGTTGATAATGAATCTGCCGAGCAGGAAACGCTGGATTACTTCGATGAGATTCGTCGGCATCCTGATATACGGGTAATTTCGTATCGCGGCGCGTTTAATTTTTCAGCAATCAATAATTTTGCTGTTGAACAGGCGCATGGCAGTGTAATCACGATGATGAATAATGACATTGAAGTGATCAACAATGACTGGCTGAATGAGATGGTTGCTCATGCGATCCGCCCTTCGGTCGGTTGTGTCGGTGCCAAGTTGCTGTATAAAAACAATATGGTTCAGCACGCAGGTGTGATTCTCGGTATTGGTGGTGTGGCAGGTCATGCGCATAAATACTTTGATGCAGAGTCGGCTGGATATTTTTCACGTTTGCACCTGACGCAAAATATGTCCGCGGTAACTGCGGCCTGTCTGACGGTGGAAAAACAAACATACCTTGATGCCGGTGGCCTTAATGAGAGCGATCTGAAAGTCGCTTTTAATGATGTCGATTTTTGTTTGCGTGTTGGTGCACTGGGGTTGCGTAACGTATGGTCACCTTACGCTCTGCTTTATCATCACGAGTCCGTCAGTCGCGGGCATGAAAACACGTCCGAGAAGAAGACGCGATTTAATAATGAGGCTGTCTACATGCAGCAACGCTGGGGCAGGCAGTTGCAGGAGGACCCTGCATATAATCGCAACCTGACCCTCGTGCATGAAGATTTTTCTCTGGCAGCCTAGCGGATAGTATTAATGCAATTTCCAATAATCTATCTGCACATTCCAAAAACCGCCGGCACCAGTTTTCGCTTAAGTGCCGAGCAGTATTTCGGACCCGAGCAGGTATTAAACGACTATGGTGAAAAGTCGCCTAATACCTCTGCCGATATCCGTACTTCGGTTTACGACAGCAATGACACCAAAGCGCTCAGGGCGTCCGGACTGCGTAAAAATTTCTTAACCGGGCACTTTGCTCTGGCCAAGTACCGGGAGATTTTTCCTGATTCTCCGGTAGTAACCTTCTTCCGTAATCCGGTTGATCGGGTAATTTCGGAGTATATCCACTTCTCGTCACATTATAACTTCGAAGGCTCACTAAGAGACTTTTACTCAAAGGGTCACTTCCAGAATCGTCAGTCGCATGCTTTGTCCGGTGCATTACCAACTGATCTCGATTACTTTGGTATTACTGAAGAATACGAAAAGAGCCTGCAGATGTTCAACCGGCGTTACAGCACCAACTTCCCTATGGCAAAACTCAATACCGGCCGTTATCAGGGAGGTACGCAGGAGTTGGCCAGCGCCGAGGAAATTGCAGAAATTACCGCGCTTAATCAGCGTGACATCGAACTGTACGAGTATGCGCTTGCGCATTTTGCAGAACAGAAATCATCTCCGGTACGTCCGTTAAAAACCACCAAGCGCTACTGCGGTATTGTCGGTGGTATGAGTGATGAGGAATTATTTGGCTGGACCGTCGATCGTGAGTCAAGCGATCCGGTCGAGATTGCCATTGCTGTTAATGGAGAAATTCGCCATCAGCAACCGGCTGATGTTTACCGTGAAGATCTGATGCGCAAGGGGTATCATATTGACGGTACCTGCGGGTTCAAAATACCGGTGGCCAAGCTGGGCACTGTGCTGCCCGGAGACCGTATTTCAGTACGAACGCAGGATGGTAAATTCGAACTTGCCAACAGCCCGCTGGTTTACAACGGGTAGATCGGGTCGCTACGGTGACTTCGGTTATTTATCTTACAGATACCCGCTATGGCCAGCGTGGCTGGAAGCATCCCTCCGCGAGACACCGTTGCTATCACTATGCTGATGCGCTTGACGCCACCGGACACAAGTCCCTGGTGGTCCCGTTAGAACGGGTGTCGGCGAAAATGCTCAGCGGCTTTGAGCACGCGGTATTTCATCGCCCTGCAAACAGTAAACGGTTTTTGCGTGCATTTAATTTATGCAGGCAAAACGGAGTAAATGTGCATGCCGATTACGATGATCTTGTGTTTAGTGCGGACTATGCAGAACAGAGCCCGCTATACCTGAATGGCGGACGCCGGTTACTGCAGGTTGAGGCTCAGTTTCAGGCCAGCGGACAGGCTGCCGGCATGTTCGGTAGTTTTCTAACGTCCACAAGGTATTTGCAGCAGAAAATAAATCAGCATTTTTCCACGGCGAACGTGACGGTGTTGCCGAATGCGTTGCCGCGATTGTTCAAACAACCGTTTGTACAACCTGTAGACGGAAGTACAAAGGTGATCGGGTATTTCCCGGGCAGCCGCGGACATGAGGCAGATTTCAATTCCATCTACAGCGCTTTAAAAGATCTGCTCGGTAAGCGGCTGCGATTGTTAATAGTCGGGCGCTGGAATCACAGCGAAACGGCACTGCTTCCGGGTGTCGTGCACCTGCCGTTTAGTGACTACACTCAATACCTGAAGCTGCTTTCACAGGTAGATCTCTCGGTGGCCCCGTTGCAAAATAATGCTTTCAATGAATCAAAGTCAGCGGTTAAGCTAATCGAGAGTGTGTCGGTTGGCACGCCAATTGTCGCCAGCGCCATTCCTGATATGCAGGATCATCACAATGCACTAACGGTGCTGGTTAAAAGCGACAACGACTGGAAGGCATCTATTATTCAAGGGTTGCAAACTGCTGAAGACCGAAGCGCGGTTCAGCGGGAATCACAGCAGCTTGCCAACCGGTATTCTGTCAATAACAGGCTCCGCGTTCTGCAGGAGCATCTCCGATGCGCCGCCTGAATTTGTTCGGTAAGCGATCACGACCGGCACGGCAGCCTTCGTGGTGCAGCCTGCAACAAAATCAGATCGACCAGGTTGCCGGTGCCAACACCGCCAGCCCGCTGTTCCCGGGTTCGATGCTATTCAATCAAATTATGTTACCTCTGGATACAGGCTGTTCCCGGGTTGATGTGCAATCATTTCTTCCCGAAACACTCGATCCGGTTTTTGAGTACTGCAGCACTTATGATCAGGATTGTGATGTCACCGGCGCGCTGGTGATAGATGCCGGGCAGACTGTAGCGGAGAAATGTATACAGGCTGTTAACCGGATTATTGCCAATATGCAGTCAGCCGGTAAAATCGTATTGCTGGGTAGTGAGTCTGCGTCGCTTTATGATTCGCTTGATACTAACAAGATCATCGAAGTGCTAGCACCGGAGTGCTACAGTCCATCGGCACTGCATCGCATTTATCGTCTGGCAAAACATACGGTTTTTATCGACACTTTACGGTCGATGGATGCAGCACATACGGGTTGCAGATGTTCGGTGATTTTTAGCGATGAAAAACTGCGGTCTCTGGCGGGTGATATCTGGGTACGAAGCCTGAGCAGTACTGAAAATTGCGTTGTTTGTGATGTTAGTGGCCGGGCACTAACGGTTAATACCGAGAATGATCAGTATCCGTTTGCTGTTGTCGACAATGACAAGGCAGCGCTTGCTGACCTGTGCAATCGGGGTTCAAGCGGGCGTAGTCCGGAGTTACTGCAAAATGATAAACAGACTCACTGGCTGGACAACCTGACAGGCGTTTCGTGTCAACCGGTAATCCGGCTACCTGACAACAGGCCCAATCCAATTGACTTGCGGGATAAAAAAACCGCAGCTGTCAGAAAGCTTGTAAAGCTGCGGCAGGATCCCTACGCGTTTTTGTCAGACTCAAAGATCAACCTGCTGCGTCGCACTGCAAAGTGGTTCCAGCCCGAACGCAAAGCCGGGTAGTCAGTGGCCGTTTCAGCTGTCAGCGCAGTTACTGTCGGACGAATCACAGGGTTACTGAAACCTGCGGTCAGACGCAACTTCAATATACTGAACACCATGGCGCGCAGTGGAAGTTTTAATGTGCACCAGCTGGATGCCTTTAGCAATGCGCACGATGTTAATGCAGCGCCTGATGTTCGATATGCACTTGCATCGCTTTATTTGCAGTTAAATGAGCGTCAGCGTGCACTCGATCTGCTGGCAGGGCAACCGGTGCGGCGTGAAATGAAATGGTACTTCGCAGTACTTGCGTTTTCATTCAACAATCAATTGCCGGTTCCCGCGTTAACAGCGCAGGAATCAGACTGTATCTCGTACCTTTCTGCAGCGATCAATCCTGCAGGTAATACCGTTTTTGATCACATTACGAGATATAACGGATTTTCTGTGATAGGCAATGCACCTGGAAATCATGCTTTTGAAAATCTGCAAAATCTTTGTGCATTTTATTTTAACGATTACCGGCTAAACCCTCGCATCAAAGGTAATGCCACCGTGCATGTGGTAAC
>CAYZVB010000268.1:0-7811 GCA_964481315.1 uncultured Granulosicoccaceae bacterium | reverse complement strand
GCACCGGGCTTTCACCTGCTCGACAAAATGCGCGCCAAACACGGGGAAATCGACAGTTACCTTGTCAGTCATTCGAACAAATCTTTTCAGGTCGATTTCATGGAAATGGCATCGGTGGATGCCGAACAAGTGATAACGCAGGGGTTGTCGCGAGGACAATATTTTTCTGCAGAGAAGTTGCTGGTTCCTGTATTTCGCCATCGCATGGGGATGGGGATGGGGCGGTGGGCTGTGGATTACCTTAGGGGTATTGCACGTCAGTCAGCCGGTAGTCATGCTCAAACTGAAAAACGAAGGGTTTATATCAGTCGGCGCGATGTGAAATCGCGGGGTGTGGAGAATGAAGATCAGCTGGTCGATTTTCTGCGCAATTACGGGTTTGAAGATATCACTCTCGATGGTAAAACTCTGACTGAACAGATGCAGCTATTCAGTCAATGTGAGATTATCTTTGCGCCTCACGGTGCCGGATTAACCAATGTGCTGTACTGTGAACGTGATGCGCAGGTCGTAGAGTTCTTTGCGGATTTCGTACAGCCGTGTTTCCGCTCTCTGGCATATCTCTCGGGCCTGCAGTACGGTCATTTCTCTACTATAGACAGCGTCGCCGAGCAGGGTGAGCTCGAAGCTTCAAAGAGAAAGCATGTGATTCAGCATCAGCACTATACAGTTGATCTGGACAACGTTGCAGCTATTCTCGACCAGCTCGGTGTAAGCACCGAGCGTAAAATGATTGCCTGATAGAACTAGCGTTGTTTCACTGCCACTGCTGATGCAGGTGTGCGACGATATCGCAGGTATAGCAGCGAAACGGCAAGTAGTACCGGGAATAGTGGATCAGGGCCGCCTGTTCCGGTAAGGCTGCAACCTGATCGGTTGTATTCAGAATCAACCAGGTCCGGAATGGAATCTCCGTCTTCGTCGGGCAGTGTTGCACCCAGTGCCGGTATATCAACATCTGAAAAACCGTCCTGATCCTGATCGATAAAATTGTCAAGTGTGCCGCTGGAGTCGGTGTCTGCAGACCCTGATTCGATGATATCGGGAAACCCATCGTTGTCGCTGTCGAGGTCAACGTAGTCGTGTTCGCCATCGCGGTCGCTGTCGAGCGGAATAACACTTCCATCACGGCTATAGTCATCGACCAGGCCATTGCGATCGACGTCTGTAAAGTTCGTCAGTCGCGGTGTGTTGCTGCGAAAGTTTGCGGTCGCTTCGGCAAGATCGGAAATGCCATCCTGATCGGAGTCGAGATCGAGATAGTCCGCAATGCCGTCGCCGTCAGTATCTAATGTGGTTCCGGTTGCGGAAGCCGGCAGATCGTCGGGTGATTCAAGTCCGGCACTGATGAAGTCGGCAGCCGAGTCAAGCTTTCCATCACGATTAACATCTGTGTAGCCCAGTTCTATCACGTCGGGTATTGAATCGTTGTCGCTGTCGAGATCGGCATAGTTGGGAATTCCGTCACTGTCGGAATCCTGGATTCCGTCCGCAGCGTTTGTCAGGCCGTCTCCATCTTCATCGTTGTTTGTCAGGCTCGAGCCAACGGCCACTTCCTGGTTATCACTGACGCCATCACCGTCGCTGTCTGTTTCCAGCGGGTTGCTCTGATGGATATTGATCTCGTCACCATCGGATAAAAAATCACCGTCGGTATCGGCCGATAGGGGATTGGTGAGGTGTGTCAGCACTTCTGCATTATCAGTTAGCCCGTCATCATCTGAATCACTGGCAGCCGGATTCGTTCCATGCAAATTGTATTCATCAGCATCGCTCAGGCCATCGTTGTCAGAGTCCTGCAGTAGTGGACTGGAGCCAAGCTCATTGACTTCAGTTCCATCATCAATGCCATCGGCGTCGGAGTCGGTGTTTAGCGGGTCTGATTCGTATTGCAATACTTCGTCGCCGTCTGTCACGCCATCGGCATCCGAATCAGCGCTGGCCGGATCGGTGAGATGTTGATTAATCTCATCACTGTCGTTCAGACCGTCACTGTCGGTGTCGGCAGCGTTGGGGTTAAGACCCTGATCTGTTTCTGTCTTGTCGTCTAAACCGTCCTGATCGGTATCTGCAAGAGTCGGGTCTGTGTCAGTGGTGAAAATTTCGGTGTAATCATCTAATCCGTCATCGTCAGTGTCGGCGTTATTCGGGTTAGTGCCGTACTGGTTTGTCTCGTCGTCGTCGGTCAACTGGTCCGAGTCCGAGTCGGCAAAAGCAGATGACGGCGGGGTAGGCGGAAGTGCGGTTGTTGGAGCCAGCGCCAGATCAATTTTCTCGTGCAGATTGGTTTCGCCGTTGGCACCGCGTGTAGTGCTGCCGGCAAACACATGTAAGTCCGATCCAATCATTGCTGCACCGCCGGCGTGTCGAGGGTTGATCATATCCTGCATCCCGCGCCAGGTACCCGTTGCCGGATTGAAAATTTCAACTGTTGGGTGTGCCGAGGTCAGACTGCCGGACTCGCCACCGATAACGTACACCATATTGTTAAACGTCACGGCCATGGTGCCCGCGCGTTCAGTTGGGATGTCATGTGATGACGACAACCAGCTATTGGTAGAGAAATCGAAAACATCTGTCGCCGCAACTGTATTGGCGAAGCTGCGATCTGACTGTCGTCCTGCAGCAGCAACAAGTTTGCTGCCAACCATCGCAACGGCAACGTGATCTCGTGCGTTTGGTGCGTCCGGCAACACGCGCCAGTTGCCGGTAGCCGGATCGTATTCGTCGAACCATGGTACAGCGCCACCGCTGTGTCCCTGTGTATTTCCGCCTATTACGTAAATCTTGTTATTGTAGGTGAATGTTCCGGCAGACCCGCGGAGGCGGTTTGCAGGCATAGTGCCGTTTGTTGACCAGGTGTTGGTTGCCGGATCGAAGATATAGATATCTGCAAGGGTAATTTCCGACGGGTAGCAACAGGTGAACGCACCGATAATATAGATCTTCTGGTTGTGTACAACCGGCTGGAAGTGATGCATTTCTACCGGTGCCTGCGCCACTGTCTGCCAGGTATTGTTAGCCGGATCATAGCGATCAACCGGTCGATCGCCCCGACCGCCGAACACAAAAATATATCCGTTGTACTCAACCGCATTCGACTCGTGTCTGCCGGTTAGCAACGAGCCGTCAGAGGTTGTGACCTCTGACCATGACTGCGCCATAGCGGTGTGAGCACTGCCTGTTAACAGGAGTATGACCAGTACTAGGAACTGGTGAAGTTTTTTCATAGTCATTAAGCAATGCTTCGTTGGTGTACGTGCTTACTGGTAGTTTCGGCGCCGACGTATCCCTACAAGCAGAAAGAGCGATGCGAGTGACAGCATACCGAAGGTTCCACCTCCGGAAGGAGTAGCAACTGTCGAATTGTTTTGCGTGTTAGGATCATTAACCTGAGTCAGCGACGCGCTGATTTTTGCGGTTGCAGATCCGATTGACAGATCTGCCGTTCGGGTTGTGTTGGCAGAAATGTAGTCGACCTTGCATTGCACAACTCCGGTATCGGCGGTGCAACCGTCGAAACCGTTTATCTGCTCGGCTGCATCAACGCTGATGCCTTCAATCGTTACATCGATATCAATCGCCGTGTTAATCAGGTCGGGGTTACTGACTTCTACGGTATACAGTCCGGAGTGCACTGTTGAAGCTATCGTGAGATCGATATCTGCCGGAGTATAGATAACCGGATCCGGGCCAGCGTCGACCGGTAGTTCTGTGTTGTTCAGACGCAGTACTAGTTTATCAAGCTCAACACCATCGGAAGCCGCTGCAATCATCACTGTATGAAGGCCCGGGCTTTCGAAATTAATGGTCGCTACGCTATCCATATCGCACTGACCGTCAACAGCAGTATTATGTGTCCATTGCCACTCGCCGTTTGGATTACAGACGCTGACAGCACTGGATGTAGCAGGCCAGGTGGAGCCTAATCCAACGTGTATGCCTGCATCCTGGTCGTTGTTTGCGCGTACGCGCGCATTTACTGTATAGATACCTGCTTCGTTAACAAATACGTTGTACAGAGTCGCCGGGCTGTCTTCACCGGTTAGAAAGTTGGAAACACCTAATACCGGAGGATCCGAAGGCCCGGTTCGGGTGTCAGGCAGCAACTCGATATATGCACTGTTCGCGGCACTCGCGGGTGCGGTGCTGTCAAAGTCCGGGGTGACGGTTGGGGTGACGCCGTCACTATTGATAAACCATGCTGTGTTGTATGTACCTTCAACCGGTGTGGACTGGCTTGTCTGGCTGCTGAACTGCTCTGCTTCTATAACCAGATCACCAGCAGAGTCAGTGACGGTGTCGGAGCTTGCTACCTGTACAGCAATATTCAGTGCGTTCTCATCGGTATTTTCATCACCACTAACGAGCAGTGTGGCTGAAAGAGCGTCGACACCTGGTGTAGAACCACTGATCGTCACAGGCAGGCTTAACGATTGATCGGGTGAAATTTCAGCCAGTGTACATGTTACAGATACATCGGCGGAACAATCTGCGAGGTCTGTGTTTATAGTCAGCGCGTTGCTGCTAAGTTCCAGTTGTGCCCCGGTAATGGGCTCAAGTCCTACGTTTCTAATCAATAGCAGATGCGTGGTGGCACCATCCAGCCCGATCACATTGGAGCCGTGCAGCACCGAGAGCGTCGCATCGTAAGCGGGAATGGCGGGGCTAGCAGTGATCTCAACAGACTCTGCGTTGTTACCCATTGCTGTGTCGTTCTGATCTGCAATGACCTGACTATCTACTCTGTGGGTTCCAGTAGTATTTGCAGAAGCTGTAAACGATGCAGTAATTTCATCCTGCGCGGGAATTTCTGGAAACTCGCAGCGTAATGAATTGCCATTTTCTGTGCACGAATTGCTGGCTATAAATGTCAGTTCGTTCGGCAGGGTAACTGATACAACCACTGACGTCGCAGAGTCATTGTTATCTTTATTGTCGACACTAATAGAGTAAGTAAGCTCGTTATCGACGCGCACATTGTTTGAGTCAACCTCAAGGTCGATGTCAAGATCGATCGTAACCGGTGGAGTGGGTGGTGCGACTGTGACGTTTCCGTCATTGGTCTGAGTGATCGGAATATCCCAGGTACCAACGATTGCACCGGTTTCTATGTTGGTACACCTGACACGGTCACCGTACATAAAGCAATCCTGTGTGCCGTTGTCAGGATCTTTCAGTAGTACGAACTGGTCAAGTTCAAAACCGTCTTCGCGGGCGTAAAAAACCACCTCGTGGTTCCCCGCATTGGGTATATCAAGATAAATTGTCTTTTGCACACCACAATGATTTTCAGGTACGCGCTGCGCGCTCGACCAGGTCCATTTGTTTTTGCCGCTGCAAAGCTGGATTCTTTTCCCGGTAGACGGCTTTTCATTATCGTAGCCGACGTGAATTCCATTGTCTTCGAGACCGGTAGAGTATGCTTTTGCGTAAACGTAGTAGCGACCCGGCTCAGGGAAATTCAGCATGTACTTCAGGTTGGGGCCTCCCTCTGTGTCGCCCCAGTAGTTTTCTCCGGCAACGATGTCATCGTTGTGTGTTACGCGGGTGTCCGGCAGCAGTTCCATATAGCCATTGCCACTGGCAGTAGAGAAATGCGGTGGGTCAGGGTCAGGTGTTACGCCGGGTATGTTGTCGGCGCTGGTGATATGCCAGCGGTCCGAACTGCCGGTGAAGTTTTCGGCTTCGACACGGATAGCAACGTGTTGTCCACCGGTGGCAGCACCTACAGCCAGGTCGGTATCCTGAACATCGTTGTCTGAGTTACATGCCGATAGTACAAGGCTCGCGCACGCCGCGGCGATCAACGAATGTGATTGTCGAATTTTCCACGGTGAGCCGGGTCGATTAATGAAACTGCCCATTATTGAGAAGTACCCATATTAGTTATTGTTGTCAGTCGGGTTTGTATTCTTAGGTTCCCCATCAGGCGCTAGCGGAATGTAAATTGATATCTTTAGTACGGCTGTACCGTGATTGTTTCGAATTGCTGCGTAACTTGCTGAAAAATAGGAGAATTGGTTGCTCCCTTATTTGTGGCAGATGAGAGCTGTGGTGATTGCACTGGCACGTAAATCGCAACCAGTGGTGCTCAAAAATTTATTTGCCCGACATTCCATGGACCAGCGCTGGTGGTTGTCAGGCCCGGCACGGCGACATAAATGAATAGAAAAGTTGCTTTCAGCTGCTTCGTTGATGCGAAGCCGAAGTTTGAAGATGAGGTGGTCAGATGGCTCTGGTCACTGCTGGAGAAGCTGAAGGTGGCACCGCAGGATATCTACATCACCTGCGATCCGGCGGTAAGCAAAGAGCTGGTCAGCTTTCTGGAAGGGTTTGAAGGGCTCAACATTGCCTACGAGGCTTGCTTTACTGAGAGCAGTAAGCCGGCAAATAAGTGGTTACAGCTAAAACGTCTGTGCGAAGTGGCGGGGGACTACACACATTTTATTGTTACTGATTGCGACAAGGTATTTGTTGAATTTTCCGATCAGTGGTGTGACGACAGTGTGCGTGCCTGCAAGTTTATTCCGCGCCCGACTTATGCAATATTTGAAGATATTTTCGAGCAATATTTTTCCTGCCAGCCTCGATTCACGATGGAGCGGCCGGACCCGCACGATGAATATAAAGACGGTCGCAGCTATGTGAATAATCACAATGGTGGCCTGATCGTTATTCCTGCAACGAAGTTGGCAATGATTACCGAGCGCTGGCGGCACTGGATTGACCGGCTATTGGAAAATCCTGAAATTTTAAGAACCAACCTTCGCAATCTGGATCAGGTGGCATTCGCAATGGTGATGCACGATATTGGTTCCGATATAAACTTCTTGCCGGCTACTTTTGATCTTGGACCAAATATCTCGGGAGTATCGGAACATGTGGTCGCGGCCGGATCGGGGCAGCTGGTTTTACATGTGCACGGACAGGATGATGATACAGGACGTATTGTCTGCGGTGACAAAGTGCCGCAGAACTATCGTGATTTAATACAGGTAGTGAACGATCAGTACACCGAATGGAGTGCCAGGCTGCCGTCTCATCGATCAGCAGCCGCGGCGTAACCTGGTCCGCTTCTAGCGGAAAATACAGCTGGCTCCAGCCTCCCAGCCATAACCGTCTCCGTCATAGTCGATGACGTTTGCGCTGCACGCGGGAAACGGTTGCAGGGCAGAAGGATTCGGGAAAGTGTCTGTAAACAAACACGACATATTGTTCTCCCAGCCGAATCCGTCTGCGTTTGTGTCTTGTATTGCATCGGAGCATACCGGGTAGGCAACGCCTGCAATATCAATCTGCTCGGTCGGTGGGTTTTGGACTGGCGCTAGAGTACATGTGGTGTTGTTCTCCCAGCCATATCCATCGCCGTCGTTGTCTACCACGTCTTCGCTGCAGGTGGGGAACGTAACGAGCGCAAGCCCGGTGCTGGAGGAGGTGATGTCCGGCGGAGTGCCGAATACGCATGACTGATTGTTCTCCCAGCCGTATCCATCACCATCTGCGTCGATCAGTGAAGCACTGCACGATGGAAAACTCACAAGCGCTACACTGCCTGTCGCAGTCGGATCTATGGTGCATGTTGCATTGTTCTCCCATGCATAGCCGTCACCATCGTTATCAACAGCATCAGTCGAGCAGGCGGGAAAAGAAATTAGATTTACTGGCGCTGCGTTAATGTCTAACGTGCCAGTTATACAGGTTTGGTTGTTCTCCCAGCCATAGCCATCGCCATCGGTATCTTGCACGTCCGGTGAGCAGTCCGGAAAAGCAGAATCCGGCAGCGGTATGTCTGGAGTGGTGTTTGACAT
>CAYZVB010000267.1:7529-7815 GCA_964481315.1 uncultured Granulosicoccaceae bacterium | reverse complement strand
GACGTGCCGGCAATATACGCGACGCGGCTATTTCGATTGGTGTTGGTGTGGTGATCGCGGTGGTGACATTTGGTGTTGCGATGACTCAACCGGATCTTTCTATTACCGAATATTTTGTCGACAACAGCCTGACCAAAGCATACGGGCGCAACATTGTGAATGTCATTCTGGTTGACTTCAGAGCGCTCGATACCTTCGGTGAAGTGGCTGTGGTGGCGACTGCTGCCATGGCTGTGGTGGCGCTGTTAAAAGTGAAGTCGACAGACAAAGAGGCATCGTCATGAAT
>CAYZVB010000267.1:6244-7519 GCA_964481315.1 uncultured Granulosicoccaceae bacterium | reverse complement strand
GAATTCACTGATCTACAGTACCATCAGTCGTCTGCTGGTCGGACTCATGCTGCTGTTTTCACTGTTTCTACTGTGGCGGGGTCACAATGAACCCGGAGGTGGCTTTATCGGCGGACTGGTGGCAGCTGCTGCGATCATCGTTCACGGGCTCGCGGAAGGGCCGCATGTGATGCGTCAGTTGTTACGGGTCGACCCGCGCACACTTGTGTTAACCGGCTTGCTGCTCGCCCTGCTCGCCGGGATATTGCCTCTGATCAATGGTCAGGAATTTCTCACCGGAATGTGGATGTTTTTTGGCGCAACTGCAACCGACAAAGGGCTCGCCATCGGTACACCGCTACTGTTTGATGTGGGTGTGTACCTGGTAGTGGTTGGCGGTGTAGCCGGTATGTTTATCGCCATGGAAGAGGAGCTGTAGCATGGAAATATTGATGTGCGCGCTGATCGGTGTGCTGATGTCAGTCAGTGTCTGGCTAATGTTAAGTCGCAACCTGGTTAAGTTTTTATTTGGACTGGTGCTGATCAGTAATGTTGCCAACCTGATTATCTTTACCGTTGGCGGTCTCACCGTGGGTGCACCGCCGCTTATTGCCAAAGACGGTGCAGCAGTGTACGCAAACTCACTGCCGCAGGCGCTGGTGTTAACTGCGATTGTGATCGGTTTTGGTTTGGTGTCTTTCACTCTCATTCTGGCACTCAGGGCTTACCAGGCGCTTGGTACCGTCAATGTCGATGAAATGGTACTGGCCGAACAATCGCATCGAGTCGCATTTGCAGGCACACCATCGGACAGTCCGTCAGTTCAAAGTATGGCCTCGCAACAGGCGGCCGGGAATGCCGGTCATCACGCTGCGGCACCGGCGAATGCGCCAGCCCACCAGCCTCGCGGGTCTGCAACATGACCTGGCTTCTGATTACATGCGTGCTGCTGCCAATAACCACAGCAGCACTTACGTTTATTATTCCCGGTGACAGGCGTGTTAAAGGTGCTTTGAGCATTGCCGGTATGGCACAGCTGCTGTTGCTCTCCTTTGTGTTGCTGTATGCGGTTAATACCAGCGGTGTACTGAGCAATCAGATGGGGGGCTGGCAGGCACCTATGGGTATTACCCTAATTGCTGATCTGTTCAGTAGCATACTCATTGTGGTTACTGCACTGGTCGGATTGGCGGTGGCGGTTCACTCGTTCTTCGAAATCGAACAGGCCCGCGTAGACGGCGGCTTTCATACCTTTTTGCACATGCTGATCGCCGGTGTCGTCGGGGCGTTTATCAC
>CAYZVB010000267.1:4391-6234 GCA_964481315.1 uncultured Granulosicoccaceae bacterium | reverse complement strand
GTTTAACCTGTATGTGTGGTTTGAGGTCATGCTAATTTCCTCGTTTGCGTTGCTGGTGCTCGGGGGAAACAAAGTACAACTCGACGGCGCGGTTAAATACGTAGCCATTAATCTGATTTCAACGGTTGTTCTGCTTGCGTCAATCGGTTTGGTTTATGGTTTGACCGGTACGCTTAATATGGCCGATTTGCACCAGCGCATACCACTGGTTGAAGATCAGGGGCTGGTGTCTGTGGTTAGCGTTCTGTTTCTTATTGCGTTTGGTATTAAGGCTGCGTTGTTCCCACTGTATTTCTGGTTGCCTGCCTCGTACCACACGCTGCCAATTAGTGTGTCGGCAGTTTTTGCAGGGCTCATGACGAAGGTCGGTGTGTATGCGCTAATTAGAACCTTTACGTTGATATTCCCTGATGCGCTTGCAGATATGGATCAAATTATTTTGCTGGCTGCCATCGTCACCATGGCAGCCGGTGTGCTCGGCGCGTTAACGCAGGCAGATATTCGACGCATATTGTCTTTTCACGTTATCTCATCGATCGGTTTTATGTTGCTGGGGCTCGGGCTTAACTCGACCCTGGCGATGTCTGCAGCAATATTCTACATGGTGCATGGCATGTTACTGAAGACACTGCTGTTTATGATGGCGGGTATTGTCGGTTACCTCGGTGGTAGTTTCAGTCTGTCGCAGCTTGGTGGTCTCTACCGCGACCGACCCGGTTTCTCTCTGTTGTTTCTGTTTGCCATTCTGACTCTCGCGGGCATTCCTCCGCTGTCGGGTTTCTGGGCAAAAGTGATGATCATAGAGGCAGGTCTGGAACTGTCTGCGTATACGGTCATTGCACTGGTGCTGCTAATCAGTCTAATTACTTTCATTCCACTAATTCGTATCTGGCTGGAGGCTTTCTGGAAAGCAGCGCCGGAAAATCAAAGCCAGGCACAACAGCAGCAGATGCGGTTAGCGCCAATTCCGGCTGCAGCACTAACGCCGGTTATCGGGCTGTCGCTCTTACTGCTGTGGATAGGGTTGCAACCTGCCATGCTCATTGATGTGGCCGAGAGATCTGCACAGCACTTGCTGGAACCTCAGTCTTACGTTGACGCTGTATTGCCGCCCGCTACAGACACTGCTCAGTGAGGTCTGCCAAATGACACCATTCTCTATTAACCTGTTGCTGGCGTTTGTGTGGTCCGCGTTAAACGGCTCCTTCAGCGTCACCGGCTTGTTTGTCGGTTTTATCATTGGCTACGCGGTGCTGTTTGTGCTGCAGCCATTATTCGGTAAAAGCCGCTACTTCACTGCGCTGTTTGATGGCATTGCACTGGTACTATTCTTTTTGTACGAATTATTTGTATCAAGCCTGAAGGTCGCGTGGGATGTGCTGACCCCGACGCAGCGAAGCAAGCCCGCCATTATCGCTGTACCCATAGACACAGCCACAGATGCTGAGCTCACCGTGCTTGCCAATCTGGTTTCACTAACACCAGGTTCTTTGTCGGTGGATATTAGCGAGGATCATTCACATCTTTTGGTGCACGCCATGTTTGTTGACGACCCTGACGCGTTCATACACGAGATCAAACACGGTATGGAGCAGCGGGTACTGGGAGCAATGCGATAATGTTCAGTCTTGACACAGCCATCACGGTATCCCTGGTGCTGACGATTTTCGGGCTGTGCGCAGGGGCAGTGCGGTTGTGGCTAGGTCCTTCCCCTGCAGACCGGGTGGTATCTCTCGATTTAATCACCGTATTGCTGATTGCCATAACCTCTCTTCTGGCGCTGCATCTGGACAACGCTGCTTACCTTGATCTGGGGCTGGTACTGGCGCTGATCGGATTTTTG
>CAYZVB010000267.1:1179-4381 GCA_964481315.1 uncultured Granulosicoccaceae bacterium | reverse complement strand
ACAGTTGCCTTTGCGCGCTACATTGAACAACGGGAAGACCATAATGAATGATACTGTGGTAGGCATTCTTATTGTGTTGGGTGGGGCGTTTGCCGCAGTGGCCGGTCTGGGGTTAATCAGACTGCCGGATGTCCTCATGAGAATGCATGCTTCAACCAAGGCCGGCACACTAGGGGTTGGTCTTATTGTGGCGGGTGTGTCACTGCACTTTGGCGGCGCATTGGTGGTGGCAAAAGCAATACTCATTATTGCTTTCCTGCTGCTAACCGCACCGGTTGCAGCGCATCTGATAGGAAGAGCCGCCTATCGGTCTAAAACCCCGCTAAGCAAAGACACCCTAATGCTTGACAAGCCTTTGCAATCCGGTAATGAAAAACGCCTCAGTCGCTAAAAAAGCCCTCAGCCCCGGGCTTCCGCTTTCAACCTGCGTTCATGAAAATTGCTATGGTCCTGTGGCGTACCTGGTGCGCTGTTTAAACTAAGCATGCTCAAGCTATAATTGAACGTTTACCTGTCACCACAATTCTGATCATGGACCTAAATCAGCGCCTGCAGCGCATCACGAACAATAGATTTTTCGAATGGGCTGCAGTCAGTGTCATTATTGCCTCCGCGCTTCTGTTGGGTGCAAAAACGTTCGAGCTGCAACCTGCTACCCGCACGCTGCTTGGTGCCATCGACTGGGGTATCACGATTTTCTTCGTGATTGAAATTGCGCTCCGGTACATTGCAGCACCGTCGGGAAGGCACTTTTTTCGAAACGGCTGGAATGTGTTCGATACCGTCATTGTGGCTGTCAGTCTGATTCCCGGGGGTGGCACTGAGCAAGTGCTTATTGCCCGACTCATCAGGGTGTTCCGGGTGCTGCGGATGGTGTCTATTATTCCCGAGCTGCGGGTGTTACTTAACTCACTTGTTAAGGCGCTGCCACAGCTTGCATACGTGTTGCTGCTGATGTTTATTATCTTCTACATCTACGCGGCAATGGGTACTACGCTGTTTGAGAATATTAACCCGACGCTGTGGGGGGATATCGCCGTTTCGCTGTTGACACTGTTCCGTGTAATGACCTTTGAAGACTGGACTGACGTTATGTATGAAACGCAGGCGGTCTACCCGTTAAGCTGGATCTACTATCTAAGTTTTATTTTTTTTACTGCGTTTGCTTTTCTAAATATGGTGATTGGTATCGTTGTCAATGTGCTGGACAAAGAGCAGGAAAAAGCCAAACGCGAGGCGGACAAGGCAGCCGGCCGCGAAGCAGATATCGACAATCGTGCACTGCTTGCTGAAATAAAAATGCTCAGAGAAGAAGTTGCCTCGCTGCGTGAGCGCTAGTGGGGTGTGATTCTATGCGTTTGACTGGTGTGAATATCGATTTTCGCAATGTTTAGCCAAAACAGTGTTAGTAAGTTATCAGTGCGGTATCGCTTCGGTTGCAAAAGCGTGGGATGCCTGAAGCGCGGATTTAAGGGCAAGGTATCATTCAATGAAATTCATTGACAAGCTGCAGAATATCTACCTGGTTCTATCACGCAGGGAACGGATGGCAGTAATACTGCTCTCACTTCTAATCGTTGCGCTGTCACTCAATATTCTATCGTTCGTATCGAATGAAAGTAGTACCGGGGTTACGCAGGAGAGTAGCCTGGCCAGTGAAAATTCCGGTGATAGTAATTTTGCAGTGCACTCAAGAATGCTCAGTAACCGGTACTCACGCGGCACCGCCAGCGAAGGAGAAGTATTGGTAATGCTAATTGTGGTATTCGGTTTGGTATAACGTTTATTTTATATCGAGCAAACAAACGACGGAAATAAGGAAGTATTCGCTGGCTAAGAGTTTTCTTTTACAAGTGAATCCTGCATTGTGGGTTTACATGTTGATTCCACTTTCTTATTCAATTGCAGGTATTAGTCAGCCAGCGCACAGGTGTGAGTTTTTAATTTCTGTTTAATATCACTCTGCACCTCTCTCACGGTCCTGCCTTCTACATTTTCCTGTTTCGTCGTTGTTTGTTCGTTATTCCCTGTCTGAATTTCGTTACCGTGGAGTAGCCTGGATTCCGGTTTGCGCGTGTAGGTGCAAAAAGAATATCCATGCCATGTGGTTATAACTAATATGTAAAAAGGAGTAGCACCTATGGTATCGAGTGAACTATCTGTTTTTAAATGTGCAAAGGCTGCCTTGATTGTCGGCTTTGTCGTCGGCGTTGCGACTTCTGCGTTTTCATCTGCGGTGGCTGCTGAAGTTGACGCTAAAACCTGGTTGTCAGGTGAAATTTCTCTGTCGATAGCACCGCCTGATGAGGCTGCTACAGTGGATGAAGTGGCGGCACTTAAAGATCGACTTGCGTCGTTGAGTGACGATGATAAATCAAATGCGATCAAGTGGGTCAGGAATACCCCCAACCATCACTGGATACAGACACTGCTGCGCACTCATATTGATATCGGGCCGCCGTCACCAAAAAAAGGCCGTACTCTGGCGCTAATGAATCTCGCTATTTACGACGCAGTTGCCGTGGCTGATTCTGCAAAAGTGCAGTTTGACCGTAAGCGGCCCGGCGTCGATGGGGCAATGATAAATGCAGGTACCGGCAGTTTTCCTTCAGCGCATGCGGCAGCGGCATCTGCAGCCAGTGAAGTACTAAGCTATCTGCTTCCTGATAACGCATCAATGTATCAGCAGATGGAGAGCGATGCTCATCGGGCCAGACTTGATGCAGGGGTAAATTATCCCAGTGATATTGAGGCTGGCGCCATGATAGGGAAGCAGGTAGCAGCGCAGATCATCGAGTTTGCTAAAAATGATAACTCAGACCTGCCCTTTGAAGGCGAAAGGCCGCAGGGACCGGGGTATCTGAAAGGCGAGAAGTTTGTTTACCCTACAGCCGGTGAAACCAAAACAGTGTCTGTTAAGTCTGTTGATCCACATTTACCGGGGCCGCCACCGGCATATGACTCTCCTGAACTTGCAGCAGAAATTGAACAACTGAAAGCGATGGAGCGTCCGTTGCCGGGCAAAATGCTGGCGTGGACACAGCACAGCACAATTTCAGCCTATCGCTGGTGGTATGATCAAATTGCGATGTCGATTTTTGAGCGCGGCATGCAGCACGACACGCTTGCTACCGCACATGTCTATGCATCGGTTAGTGCCATCAACCACGATGCGTTAATCGCCTGTTTCAAGTCAAAGTAT
>CAYZVB010000267.1:0-1169 GCA_964481315.1 uncultured Granulosicoccaceae bacterium | reverse complement strand
AAATCAGACCCGGTCAGTTGGATGAATCTGTACCAATGACTTTCCCAAGTCCGCCACATCCTAGTTACCCGTCTGCTCACTCCTGTTCGAGTACTGCGTATGGCATTGTCAGCAGCCATTTTTTCCCGGAGAAAGAAGCGGTGTTTATGGCAGCAGCTGAAGCTGGCGGTTTATCACGGCTGTATGCGGGAATACATTACCCGAGTGACGATGCTGCGGGTGATTCGATTGGTGAAAATGTTGCGGAGGAAGGGTTGGCTTACAGCGCCTCATTACTGGCGGGCGACAATTAGAAAGCGCAGGTAGCCAAAGCGGTGTAACAAAAAGCAGGTGCGCCAGAACGCACCTGCTTTTAAATACCGCATTTAGGTGCCTAGTTTTGTGCAGGGACCATAATTACCTTGTCTACCACATGGATCACGCCGTTGCTTGCCTTAACGTCAGCAGCGGTCACTGTTGCTTCATTCACAGCAACACCATCTGTAGCATTTACGTTGAGCATGATGCCCAACACAGACTCAACTTCCATTTCCTTACCGGAAATGTCTGCTGCCATGACTTTACCCGGCAGTACATGGTATGTCAGCAGATCGATAAGCTGTTGCTTGTTCTCTGGCTTAAGCAGTGTTTCAACCGTGCCCTCTGGCAGTGCAGCAAAGGCTTCATCGGTTGGTGCGAAGACAGTAAACGGGCCTTCGCCTTTGAGTGTGTCTACCAGGCCAGCTGCTTCAACCGCTGCCACCAGCGTTGTAAAGCTTCCTGCTTTTGCTGCAGTGTCTACGATATCTTTTTTCATGCCTCCGGCGAATGCGCCGAATGAGAGTGTTATCCCTGCAATGATTGCTATCAGTTTTTTCATCAGTTTTGCTCTTGCTCAATTAAAGGTTGGGGGTGCGGGTCGGGCATCCTGT
The DNA here is from genome assembly GCA_964481315.1 of uncultured Granulosicoccaceae bacterium. Lineage (GTDB taxonomy): Bacteria > Pseudomonadota > Gammaproteobacteria > Granulosicoccales > Granulosicoccaceae. The sequence goes on along the minus strand of CAYZVB010000267.1, from coordinate 258 downwards.
TCCGTGCGCCGCAGTGATGTCACGTAACTGCTAATGATTACGCGACTTTGGTTTCAGCAGATCAATTTGTAAGATGAAAAAAATGTAAATTTGAAAATAGAAAAAACACCTATAGAACTGCGGGTTGGACTGGTCGGTGACTTGTCAGGTCTTGTTGATTATACATATGGCAAGTACTGTTCGTGATAAGCGAGTTGATAATTATTAGTTAGTGTCCATCCATAAAGCGGTAATGTACTGAAATTACAAAAATATTTT
>CAYZVB010000266.1:0-7827 GCA_964481315.1 uncultured Granulosicoccaceae bacterium | reverse complement strand
GCTGTGTCGGCTGAAGAGCTTGATCGGCGCAGTTACCCCGAAGATGTTTTGCTGACTGCCGGTGGTAACACCCGTGCCATGTCGGTGTATAACGGCCTTGAGTATATACGCAACACCCTCAATCACAATGGACTGGTGCTGGTACACGATGCCGCACGGCCGTGTGTGCGCGTGGCAGATATAGAGCGTTTAATTGATGAAGCGGGGCAGTCTGTCGATGGCGGTATACTTGCCGTGCCGGTGCATGACACGGTAAAGCGCGTCGATGAAAACAACCGCATAACCGCAACTGTTGACCGCACCGGTCTATGGCGGGCAGTGACACCGCAGCTGTTTATGGTTGGCCCCTTGCTCGAAGCATTGCAAAAGGCCGCTGCTGACAACATAGCGGTCACCGACGAAGCATCGGCAATGGAGTATGCCGGATTTAACCCGCGAGTTGTGCCGTGTGCACAGGACAACATTAAAATCACAGTGGCAGAAGATATGGCGCTGGCACGGCAGATTCTGACAGCGCAGAATAACCTTTGATACCATGGTGTTCCGGTAGAACCACGCTTGCAGACTTATGAGAATTGGCCACGGCTTTGATGTACACGCCTTTTGCGAAGGCAGCGGTATTGTTTTATGCGGCGTGCAAATACCGCACAATAAAGCATTCAAAGCGCACAGCGACGGCGATGTCGCATTACACGCACTGTGCGATGCGATTCTTGGTGCCGCAGCACTGGGTGATATAGGCAAACATTTCCCCGACACCGACCCGCAGTACGCCGGTATAGACAGCAAGATTCTGTTGCGTCATGTGATTGAACTGGTCGCAAAACAAGGGCTTTATTGCCACAACCTTGATATCACCATTGTGGCAGAACGACCGAAAATGCAGCCGCATATCGAAGCCATGTGTCAGTGTGTGGCAGAGGTTGCCGGTGTTGAACGTAACAGCGTTAACGTTAAGGCCACCACCAGTGAGAAGCTTGGTTTTACCGGCAGAGAAGAGGGCATTGCCTGTTATGCGGTGGTTCTGCTCGAAGAACGATAGTCATTGCCTACGTCAGGCGCGAGCCAGCTTGATTACAAAACCGGTGCCCTGCGGCCCGCTGTAGGCAACCCGCAGTTCGCCGTCCATACTCTCGATAAATGACCGAGATATGGTCAGCCCCAGCCCCAGTCCGGTGGCATGATCACGCTTGGTGACAAACGCATCGAATACTTGTTCACTGATTTCTGTATCGATCCCCGGCCCATTATCGTGCAAAGTAATTTCAATTGCGTGTGAGGACTGTTTCACCTGCAATCTGATTTCAGGCGCAGGCTGGTGCCGGCAGGCGTACCATGCGTTGGTCAGCAAATTCGCAAGTACCTGCAGTAATCTGACACGCCCGGCCATCACGCTGAGTTCTTGATCTGTTGTATCTGCGATAGTGCAGTGTTTTGCCTCAGGAAAGCGAATGTGAAATTCACTGAGCGCATCATTAATCACCTCTTGTAGGTCAGTGCTGCGCACAGGCGATGAATCACTGCCGGCGAAACTTCGCAGGTTCACAACGATACGTGCCACACGGTCACACAGTTGCTCAATGTTTTGCAGATTTGATTGCAGTCGGGTGGTATCGCTGCGTTCGAATTGCCGCCTCGCACTGCTGGCGTAGTTTTTAATTGCCGCCAGTGGCTGGTTGATTTCGTGGCTGATCGAGGCGGACATTTGGCCGAGTAGCGCCAGTTTCTCGGTAAGCAGGAGTTGTTTCTGAACTTTCTCTAGTTGATCTGTGCGCTGTGTGACTTCATGTTCTAAACGCTGTGCCTCACTGGCTCGCTGTTGTGCAAGCTCCGCTAGGAAGCGTCTGCGTTCAAGCAGGCTAAAGGTAAGCACACCAATCAAAACAAACAACAACGACATGATCAGTGATCGCAGTGTCCATGACCCGAGCCATGATGGCGGTTTGGTGGAAATTTTCAGTACAGCACCCATTGGATTGTGGGGGCGGCTTATTGTCACCGCATTGTTCGGGGCTGAAATATCGTTATCAAACCAGATTTCGTTGTCGGTTGAATGCAGTGCGATATGATTACCGGACACCTGCCAGCTGTCACGGATAAGCCCGAGATCGATGCTAACTATCAGAATAGCCTGCGTTTGAGGTGAGTCTGAAGGAATCGGGGTAAAGAACACATAGTTGGGACGGCCGTTGCTGTCGTTATAAAATGCTCGCCCGAGGCTGCCCTGAAAGGCGAGTGCGACACCGTCGCGCCAATGTTTGCTTTGCTGTACCTGTGTGGGCGCGTTTAATACCGGCACTGCCTGTTGCTGTCCTTTCAATAACACATGGGTTGCGGTGACACCGGACAGCGCCTGCAGGTAGAACAGACGGTCCAGACTGTTTTGATCGGCACTGCCGTTTTTGATGGCAGCGACAATATCGGTGCGTGCCAGTAACACGGTTGCCTGGCGATACTTAGACATTGCAAAGGTTAGTGCCTGGCTGCGCAGATCAGCTTCTGCGGCGAGTTGCCGTTTTAGTGTCTGTAATTCAGCGGCACGATCAGGTCTGCCGACCAGCAGCCACACCAGCGCTACAGCGATAACTGCAACTAGTAGTATTTTAAACAGGCTGGAACGCATTGAGCAGATTGCCGGATGGTGCAATGTATGAATGACAGGCGCAACACAGATGCCGGCATGCTGCCGCATATAATAGTCAGTTACTGTGCGCCCGGTAGATTACACTATAAATTTAGTTAACCATGGTAATACAGTCTGTGAATAATGCATCGCTATGAATGACATCACCGGACAAGTCGTGATTATTGACGATGACAGGGATTTTTCTCTGTCGCTCATTGAGTTGCTGCAGGGCGAAGGCTATCAGGTGACAGCCTTTGACAACGCAAATACTGCGTTAAACAAGCTGGATGAGACATTCCCGGGTGTAGTGCTGCTGGATATTCGTATGCCGGAAGTTTCCGGACAGGAAGTATTGAGCCAACTCATTGCCAAAGACGCCTCGCTGCCGGTGATTCACATCACTGGTCATGGTGATATTCCCATGGCAGTAGAGGCAGTCAAGCAGGGCGCATACGGTTTCTTTACCAAACCGCTGGCTGTTGAAGACCTGCTGCGTGACATCAACAATGCGTTGTCGTCGCGCCGTACTGAACTTCAACGGCGTGAACTTGCGTCGCAACTGGCAGTACAGAATGAACTGGCTTCGACGGTCATCGGGGCTTCACCTCAAATCGTCAAACTGCGACAGCAAATTGCCATGATCGGCCGTACCGACGTTGATGTGCTGGTTCAGGGTGAGACCGGCACCGGTAAAGAGCTGGTCGTGCAGGCGCTGGTGCAACACTCCAGTCGCAGCGATGATCCGCTGGTAGCGGTCAACTGTGGACATGTGTCACACCAGCAGGCAGCTGAGGAAATGTTTGGTATTGAAACGCTGTTAGCCACTGGCGAAAGTAACATTCGCCATGGTCACTTTGAGCGTGCTAACGGCGGCACAATATTGTTGGACGAAGTCGAGAGCATGCCGCCTGACATGCAGGCAAAGTTATTGCGCGTATTGCAGGAAAGAACACTTGAGCGCATTAGTGGCGTATTACCGGTACCGCTGGACATACGTGTTATTGCCACGACCAAGGTAGCGCTGCACAACCTGGTGACCGACGGTCGATTTCGACAGGACCTCTACTACCGTTTGTCCGGAGTTGAACTGCAACTCCCACCGCTGCGTGAACGAGGCACCGATGTGGTCATGCTTTTTATGCATTTTTTAGCGCAAAATGGCGGTGCAACAGAGATTCCACCGGCGCTGATCAGTGATTTACTCAGCCACGACTGGCCCGGTAATGTGCGAGAGTTGAGAAATGCCGCCGGCCGCTATGCCGCCGGTCTGAGCGTGTTCGCGGAGGACGATAAACAACGCAAAAATAGTCTGGCAGCCCGGGTTGCAGACTTTGAAAAAGGCTTGATTGAAGCCGCACTTGCGCAAAACAACGGGTCGTTAAAACGCACTATGCTCGACCTTGATGTACCGAGGAAGACCCTTTACGACAAAATGAACAAACACGAAATACAAAAAGAAAAGTTTCACAATGATGACTGAACACGAAACAAAATCCTCATAAAAATACAGTGGTCTGAGTCGGGTAGTGACCGGAATTTTCGTACAGAACTGCAAAGGCAGCTTCGGCAGTCAGACATGAAGGCGAAAATCCGCCAACTGGAATGTGCATAACGGCGGAAATCCACCCACGGTTTTTCTAGACCGTCTATCGGCATTCCCGCATGCTTCCCTGCCAGTCAAACAGCGGTCGTGAAAACCGCTGCTACCGTGTATCAAAAAGAGGAATCCGGGATGAAAAAGTCAATAATCAGTTGTGCTGTATTATCTATTGCGTTGTTTGGCGCTAGCGCTTCTGTTTACGCTGCCAGCGACGCGTGTCAGGAAGGCGAGGTGGTAATCAAATTCAGCCATGTGACCAACACCGACAAGCACCCGAAAGGAATAGCCGCTTCACTGCTCGAAAAGCGCGTAAACGAAGAGATGGATGGCAAAGCCTGCATGGAAGTGTTTCCCAACTCTACGCTGTACGACGATAACAAAGTGCTTGAAGCGATATTGCAGGGGGACGTACAACTGGCGGCACCTTCATTGTCCAAATTCGAAACTTTCACCAAGAAGTTTCGACTTTTCGATCTGCCATTTGTGTTCAAAGACATCAATGCTGTAGATGCTTACCAGGCTTCAGAGGGCGGGCGCGAATTACTTAACTCCATGCGCAGGAAAGGTCTGCAGGGTCTGACATACTGGCACAACGGTATGAAGCAGATTTCCGCCGACAGAGCACTCCTGACACCTGCAGATGCACAAGGGCTAAAGTTTCGCGTACAACCATCGGACGTACTTGTAGCACAATTCAAAGCGCTGGGCGCGAACCCGCAGAAGATGGCGTTTTCCGAAGTCTACGGTGCGCTGCAAACCAAAGTGATCAACGGGCAGGAGAACACCTGGTCAAATATTTACGGTAAGAAATTTTTTGAAGTGCAGGATGGAGTCACTGAATCCAATCACGGCATTATCGATTATCTGGTCGTTACCTCAACCAGCTGGTGGTCTGGTTTGCCTGATGACGTCCGTGATCAGTTCGGGCAGATTCTCAGTGAAGTTACCGGTGAAAGAAATGCTGCTGCAGCGGCTGTAAATCAGGAAAACAAGCAGCTCATCATCGAAAGCGGTGGCACCATTAGAACGCTCACCGATGCGCAGCGTGCTGAGTGGGTCGAAACCATGAAGCCGGTCTGGGCGCAATTTGAGGCCGACATTGGCGCTGATGTTATTAAGGACGCAGTTTCCTTCTCTCAGTAAAACATTTGCGTTTTATATGATGTCACTCCTCCGGTGCAATATCGGAGGAGGGCTTTGCCGGCTCTCTGCATAGTCAGTCGGTATTCAATACCTCTAATTCTCAAGAACACCAATGATCGACTGGATAGAAGAGACGTTTATCGCGGCTACGCTCGGGATAATGGCACTGATCACCTTTGCCAATGTGGTTGCCCGTTACGTATTCAACAGTAATATTCTGTGGGCCCTTGAAACAACCGTTTTTCTTTTTGCGTGGCTGGTATTAATCGGGGCTTCTTACTGTGTCCGCAAGAACGCACATCTAGGTGTCGATGTGGTGGTTAAGGCGCTGCCGGCAGGCACCAGGCGAGCCGTATCTTTAGTAGCCGCGGCCTGCAGTCTGTTGTTTGCAATTCTGGTGTTGTACGGCGCGTGGACCTACTGGATGCCGTTTGCCGGAGAGCGTGCCTGGTATGAAGTGGACGATATTGCAATGCCGGAGTTTCTGCAGTTTCTGTCTGCATCGATGAATGAAGGGGAGCGTTGGGAAAAGCTACCGAGGTTTATTCCGTATTTCTGTTTACCACTCGGTTTTGCGTTGCTGGTCCTGCGTACCTTGCAGGCCGGTATCAGGATTTTTACAGGAGAGCAGGAGCTTCTGATTGCAAGTCATGAAGCTGAAGAGATGCTCGAGGAGAACAAGTCATGACAGCACTTGTTCTATTTGCAATGGTGATTGCCATGTTGTTTATTGGTGTACCTATTGCGGTGAGCCTCGGGCTCTCTTCGATCCTGTTTTTAATGATCTATTCCGATACCTCGCTGGCATCGATAGCACAATCCTACTTCAGTGCCTTCTCGGGTCACTATACGCTGCTGGCTATTCCGTTTTTTATTCTGGCATCAACGTTTATGTCAACCGGTGGAGTAGCGCAGAGAGTTATCAGGTTTGCGATCTGCTCGGTCGGGCACTTCAAAGGCGGGCTTGCAATAGCGGGTGTGTTTGCATGTATGTTGTTTGCAGCGCTTTCCGGCTCTTCCCCGGCAACAGTAGTTGCGATTGGTACCATTGTTATCGCCGGTATGCGGCAGGTTGGATATACGAAGGAATTTGCCGCCGGTGTTATTTGCAACGCCGGTACTCTGGGTATTCTGATTCCACCTTCCATTGTGATGGTGGTTTATGCAGCGTCTGTTGATGTATCGGTTGGGCGAATGTTTCTGGCCGGAGTAATACCCGGAATCATCGCCGGTTTGTTGTTGATGCTCGGGATATATGTGTGGGCCAGAATTAAAGGTTTGCCGTCAAACCCGAAGGCCTCTTTTTCAGAATGGCTTGCATCTGCCCGTGATGCTGCCTGGGGATTGTTTTTGATTGTGATTATTCTCGGTGGAATCTACGGTGGTGTGTTTACTCCGACCGAAGCTGCCGCTGTTGCCGCTGTGTACGCTTTTTTTGTTGCAAATTTCATTTATAAGGACATGGGACCATTAAAAGCAGACGATGGCGGCAATGTGAGCGTCTGGAGAAAGCCGCAATCGATAGTAACTGCGTGGTTCCATCCGGATACCCGTAATACCTTATTCGAAGCAGGTAAGCTGACTATTGTGTTGCTGTTTGTGATTGCCAATGCGCTGGTGTTAAAACACGTGTTAACTGAAGAGCGTATTCCACAGGCAATTACCGAAACGATGCTTGCTGCGGGCCTTGGGCCGGTCACGTTTCTTATTGTCGTGAATTTGTTGCTGTTGATCGGTGGCCAGTTTATGGAGCCGTCCGGCTTAATTGTTATTGTCGCACCATTGGTGTTTCCCATTGCCATCGAACTTGGAATCGATCCGATTCACCTTGGCATTATCATGGTAGTGAATATGGAAATCGGTATGATCACGCCGCCTGTGGGGTTAAACCTGTTTGTGACCGCAGGGGTCGCAAAAATGTCAGTGATGGCAGTAGTGAAAGCTGCGCTACCGTGGGTTGGGATTATGTTTATCTTTCTAATAATCGTTACTTATGTGCCGCAGATCTCTACTTTTCTGCCAACCGCACTCATGGGTCCGGAGATAATTACACAGTGATAATCTGATGTCCGTAAGAGTTATCAATACAACATAGCCAGATCCCGTCTGCGTTACGTCTGAATGTGTAGGTGGCCTGCCTGGTAGTCTCGGGCAAATTGGGCGCTGAAATCACCGTATTGGCAAGTACCAGTGCGGTGTCACCGGCCTGTAAAACTTCCATGCCTTTCTGGGTTACCTGCAAGCCGTTTCTGAAGTACACGGCAATGCGTTCGAATGCCTTTCTAATGTCAGCTTTGCCGGATGCGATACGCCCCGGTTCAATGACCAGCATGGCGTCGTCGGTGTAGATGGCCATCAGGGTATCGAAGTCCTCGTTAATAATGGCGGTATCTGCCATGGCGATTTGATTGATGATGTGTTGTTTTTCCATAGATACCTGTTTGTGTGTGTCTCCACC
>CAYZVB010000265.1:0-7847 GCA_964481315.1 uncultured Granulosicoccaceae bacterium | reverse complement strand
ACTTCGCTGTGCCCGCATATAGCGTACAAATTGTTAGCACTGAGCCAGACTATTGGCCCGAGTTCTAGCATTTCACAATACATCGCCACCGGATCGGCAATGGTTGCGGCGCTGTAAAAATCGGTGCTACACACCGGTACATCATCTGGTTTTTCAACTGGCACGTTCGACACTGAACACTCCAATAACAGGACTTACGCCGGCAATACATTACGTATCAACCGGCCGGGCTTGTGGGGTACCATTGTACAGTCGAAGTTCGCGTTAAATCACGGATATCTCATGCTCACACATCAAACAGGTGTCACTTACGATACCGGCAAGGCAACCCGCGGTTATGTGCTGTTGTCTCCTGCTGCATCGAACCATGTCTATCTGGTCGACACCTCCGGCAACGAGGTACACCGGTGGTCGGTTGGCAGCGGCACAACTCACTGGAGTTACCTGCTCCCGGACGGTAATCTGTTTGTCAACGAACGCTGTGAAGAACCCGAGGGCGTCGCCCTGACCGTCAGTGGTTTAATGCGCATCTATGATCGCGAAAGCAATCTGGTTTGGGAACATCTCGACCCGTGGCAACACCACGATGCACGGCGGCTGCCAAACGGCAATACGGTTTACGCCGCCTACGCAACGCTTACAAAAAAAGAACAAGCTTCCGTCACAGGCGGTGTTGCCGGTAGCGAGTCAGATGGTGAAATTTACGGCGAGTGTATTCGCGAGGTCGATGACAACGGCAATGTGGTGTGGGAGTGGAACTTCAAAAATTTATCCAACCGGTTTCCCATTCACGCCAATGCCAATCGCTGGTCAGCCGGGCACACCAACACCGTGTGCCCTCTGCCGGACGGCAACTACCTGATTAGCTGTAAAACATTAAACCTGCTTTTTATTATCAGCCGGACTACCAACGAAGTGCTGTGGCACTACCAAAACGACAGCATGGGCGGCCAGCACGATGCACAACTTTTAAGTAACGGCAACATACTGTTGTTTGCAAACGGTGCCTTTGCGTCCGACCTTCATCACTCACAGGTGTGGGAACTCAACCTCGAAACCAGTGAAGTAGTGTGGCGTTATCTGGCACAGAACAACCCGCAGTCATTCTTTTCGCCACACATCGGCGGTTGCCAGCGATTAGACTCAGGCAATACCCTGGTTTGCGAAGGCGCTAAAGGCTGCGTTTTCGAAGTCACTCCGCAGGGAGAAATAGTCTGGGAGTATGTCAGCCCTTATAACAATTCAACACCGGAATTTGGTGACGTGAACTGGCTGTTTCGTGCCAGGCACTATGCGGCGGGCGCTCCGGAGTTATCTTTTCTGCATACCAACGCTACTTAACCGGCCGTACCGGGTTAACTGACCGGCACATGCAGCTTTTCAAGTAACTCATCAAATCGAGCTGTAAGATCCGCAGGTGAACTGGCGGTTGCTGCGGTATAGAAATCCGGACGCAGAATAAAATACTTTGCATCGATAGACGTTAACCAGTCACGGTAAGTCCCATCAACATCCACCGCATCACATTCGGTATTTGCGGCACCAACAACTACTGTTCGACCGTCAAGTGCCTTTAGCGCCTGCAGCTGCTCAGTCGTTAATGCATCTGCGGGGTCGCACTGGTAGCCAACTATAATCCATCCGTAGCCAACCGCCTGATCAAACAAATCACGTGCACCATTCGCTTCAACAATACCCTGTGTCGAAAGCTCACCGGCGGCCGCAGTACCTTCACACCAGATACCCGAACCGAGGGTGACAAGATCACCGGTGATCGGTTGATGATCACGCGCGGCAAGTTCTGCCATCATTCGTTTGTCACGTTCTGCTGCTTCCTGCGGATCGGCAATACAAATAATCTTGCCGAGCTCCTGACTGAAATCGATATAGTGTTTGGCATGGTGAATACGTTCACTGACGTAGGTATCGAGAACAGCATCTGAAAGTCTGCCCTCAATAATCGCGTTCAGGCGCCAGCCAAGTGCCAGTGCATCACGGAAGCCTGCACACATGCCTTCACCGGCAAACGGCGGCATCAGGTGCGCTGCATCGCCTGCAATCAGGCAGCGACCCGCCCGCCACTGCTCTGCCCAGCGCGCCTGAAACCGATAGACTGCACTGCGTTCAAGCGTTGAGTTATCGGGAGTTAAGCCCCACGGCTCCAGCAGCTTCCAGGCACTGCTTTCTTTAGCAATTTCCTCAGACGACTCACCGGGTTTTACCATAAACTCCCAGCGCCGCCTGCCGGGTCCGCCGGGCACCAGTGTGGTTGGACGTTCAGGGTCACACAGTTGCCACTGTGCCGGTGATACCTTGTAATCACCGTGCGGCACCATGTCGAGAATTAACCAGTCAAAAAAGTAACCTTTGTCGATAATATTTATGCCCACTGCTTCACGTACAAAGCTGTTGGCACCATCGCACCCGACTACATACTGCGCCTGCAGAGACTGCTGCTTACCGTTATCGCCGGTGAGTTCTTTGGTTTCCTGCAATCCCACAGTGACACCGTTGGACGTTTCGTTGAGCGATACCGCCTCCCAGCCGCGAAGCAAGGTAATGCGGGGGATTTCTGAGGCAATCGCATGCAGGCGTGTTTCAAGCTCCGGCTGATTAAACCAGTAGGTTACCCGCCAGCCGGACGATGACACACTTTTCCAGTCAACCAGTTGCAGATCTTTGAGATCGGCATTTTTCCAGTAGTAGAGTTCTTCGTGATACTCGATGGCAGAATCGTTATTGGCATCGATGCCGAAGGTTGCAAGAATTCGTGCAACCTCATGATCCATGGTGACGGCGCGCGGCCTGTCGTAAATAGTTGGCCACCGTTCGACCAGTGTTACCTTCCTACCCTGTTGACCCAGCAGTATCGCCAGCAGAGTGCCGACCGGTCCGGCACCGATAATGGCAATCTCTGCATCATGTGACTTAGACAATGTGCTGCACCTGTATCAGAAATCTATATCGCAAATGTTATTTGTGGGACGGTGGCAATTTCACCCGGTACCCGAGGGGAAACAACTGGCAGTCCCACCGCTTGCGAATCATACCCCACAGCCCCTGAGGCGCTTTCAACATGACGACAATCGCCACCGCGCCCAACGCAATCAGATAAGCTGTACCGAGATCAGCCAGGGTTTCGCGCAACGCAAAAAACACCAGCGTGCCGATGATCGGCCCTTCAAGACTGCCGATGCCACCGATTACCACAATAAAAATCACAAACGCCGTCCAGTCGTTTACCGAAAACGCCGCGTCCGGTGAAATTCTTAGCTTCTGCAAAAAGATCAACGCACCGACCATTGCGGTCAGTGCTGCTGTCACCACATAAACCAGAAACTTGGTACGCCAGACATTAATACCCAGTGAACCTGCAGCCAGTTCGTTATCGCGAATGGCCGACAGCGCAAGGCCCTTGCGTGAGCGTAAAAAGAAAAATACCGATGCGATAACAATAACCACCAGCGCCAGTGCCAGCCAGTAGCTTAACCACTCCCTCGCCTGCCTGCCGGACGCCATGGACTTGACGATAGCCGCAGGCAGCGATGTACCCGAACCACCACCGAGACTCGACACTTGCGCAAACGATAAACGAAAAACTTCTGCCACCACCCACGTACCAATCGCAAAGTAGGCACCGCGCAGCCTGAACACCAGCGTGGCGACCGGAACAGCGACAATGGCCGCCACCACACCGGCAATCACAATAGCCGCCACCGGATGCACACCTGCAAACATGGTGAGCGCAAACAATGCATAACCCCCCAGGCCGACATACGCCTGCTGCCCTACCGATACCAGTCCCGCATACCCTGCCATCAGATTCCACAGACTGGCCAGAGATAAATACAAAAACAATTCGCCCATCAACCGCATATCGGCGCGGCCGGCCCACCACGGCGCTGCAATCAGTACGCAGACCAACAACAGCAACAGCAGCATCGCAATGTTACTGACACCTGAGGTTCTGATTATTGTTGGTTTGACGACACTCATCCGGTCATCCTCGGGAACAAACCACGCGGCCGTACAGCAAGCACAGCAAGAAATGTCAGATGCCCTGCCAGTAACTGCCAGCCCGGATTAATTTGCGCACCAATGGTTTGCGCAACACCCAGTACCACACCACCGGCAAGCGTGCCCCACAGATTGCCCAGACCACCGATAATCACCGCTTCAAAACCAAAGATCAGTCGTGCACCGCCAATAGAGGGATCAAAGTTGGTGCGCATACCCAGTAACACACCGGCGATGCCGGTAATTGCCAGTGCCAGCGCCATCGCAATACCAAACACATGGCTCTTGTTTAACCCCATCAGCTGCGCGATTTCCTGATTGTCCGATACAGCCCGAAAGGCACGCCCGAGCGCTGTGTGATAGAACATCCAGTGTAATCCGCCAATCACAACAACAGCGGTTAAGAAGGTCAGTAACGGCAGCACCCCGACCGACAACCCGCCAACCTGCATACTGGCTGTTTCAAGCGTTCCTGCGCTAAGCTTTTGCGGGTCGGCAGTGTAGCCTTCCAGCAATGCATTTTGAATAATAACCGATAACCCGAACGTGACCAGCAGCGGTGGCAACAGATCATCACCCAGGGTGTAGTTTAAAATGCCGCGTTGCAGTATATAACCGAATAACGCCATTAGCGGAATAACAATCAACAGCGCAGCAAGCGGATGCACACCAAGAAGTATGGTGGTGGAAAGCCCGAGATATGCCGCCAGTATAATAAGATCGCCATGGGCTATATTCACCAGCCGCATCACACCGAATATCAATGACAGGCCCGCTGCAAAAAGCGCATACAAGCCCCCCAGTAATATTCCCTGAACAAGTGCATTAACCCAGTTCATGATGTGGTTTCACTCGCTGCATCAGACAATCCGAAATACGCACGACTGATATCTTTTCGTTTTGCACCGGCAGAGTCACCCTGCAATGCAATACGCCCTTCCTGCATGCAGTAAAATCGCGAAGAAACCGACAGCGCCTTGCTTATATCCTGCTCTACAATCATCGCACTCATACCGTCGCCGACAATACCGGGCAGTGCCTCATAAATGGTTTTGATAATTACAGGCGCAAGCCCAAGACTAATTTCATCAAACAGGATTAGATCGGGGTTGGCCATTAGTGCACGGCCAATAGCAACCATCTGTTGCTGCCCGCCAGACAACTCTGTCGCAGGCACATGACGACGTTCCTGTAAAATCGGAAACAACTGATAAACCGTGCCAAGTTGCCAGTACCCCTGACGGGCGGTCTGCGCACCGACCAACAGGTTCTCTTTCACTGACAGTGACGCAAACAACTGCCTGCCTTCAGGCACCAGTGCAATACCGCGGCAGGCCAGTTGATCAGCACGCAATGCACCGATCTCACGACCGCGGTAACGTATCTGTTGAGACTGGTTTACACATAGACCGGCTATAGAACGCATTAGTGTGGACTTACCTGCACCATTGGCACCGATAATCGAAACCACCTCACCTTCAGCCACTTGCATGTCTATGTTAAACAGTGCCTGAAAGTCACCATAGTAGGCACACAGGTCATGAGTACTGAGAATAGCTTCAGGCATCGGCATCAATACCGAGATAGATTTCCTGCACCTCAGGGCTTTGCATGATCTCGGCGGGGTCACCTTCGGCTATCTTTTCACCGAAGTTAATCACAATCAATCGATCGACTACTGCGATTAATGCATGCACCACGTGTTCTATCCACACTATCGATACACCATTCATACGAATGCTGTTTATAGTGCCGACCAAAGATTCACATTCGGCTTCTGTGAGTCCACCGGCAATTTCATCGAGTAGTAGCAATTGCGGCCTCGCACATAATGCGCGTGTTAACTCGAGTCGCTTGCGTTCGAGCAGCGTCAGGCTGCCGGCAGGTGTGTTGGCTTTAGCAAGCAAACCGGTTTGTTCGAGCATATCGAGACACAGGTTTTCGGCACGGGCACCTCTGAGATTTGCTGCCTGAGTAGCCGCAACCATGGCATTTTCAAACACAGTTAAACCCGCAAACGGCTGAGGTACCTGGAAGCTTCGTGCAATCCCCGCACGACAGCTATCAGCGGCAGACTTTGCCGTGACATCATGACCATTAAAATAAACCCGGCCGGAGTCAGGCGTCAGTGTGCCGGTGATCAGATTAAACATACTGGTTTTACCGGCACCGTTCGGTCCGATCACACCCAGCGCTTCACCATCAGTCAGGGTAAAGCCCAACTGATCTGCCACCGTTACCGCACCGAACGACTTGCTCAGCCGCTCCAGTTGCAGAACCGCTGTCATCAGTGCCGCTTAAGCCAGCAGTTTGAGCTCACCGGTTAACGGAATATCCGGAGCCGCCGAATTGGCCACCACTTTGAGATCGTAGCTGCCGTTTTCCAGCTGCCACTGCCCGGCCACCAGCGGTGTTTTGGTTACGTTATTAATCGGACCGTTCGACCAGTCGACCGGACCAACAATGGTGTTAAGTTTAGTGGCTGCAATGGCACTGACAATCGCTGCCGGATCGTCAAGATCTTCGCTGCGTTTAATGACATCGGCAACGACTTCAAACAATGCATGCTTAAACCCGATAGGCTGCGTCCACGGACGACCGGTAGATTCGCTGTATCCATCGGCCAGTGCCTTAGCAGAGTCACCCGTTAGTGAAGAAGAGAACGGATGCCCCGGTGACCACCAGACCTCCGAGGAAAGCCCGTCACCGCGTTCGCCGAGTGATTCAATCACCGAAGGAAACAACAGCGCCTTGCCAATGGTTATAATCTTCGGTGCAAAACCCTGCTGCGCTGACTGTGACCAGAAAGTGGCGAAGTCGGGCGGAATCATGTTGCCGGTCACCATCTCACAACCTGCGTCTTTAAACGCAGAAATCTGACTGGAGAAATCGTCGGTCAGTGGCTGATACTGTCCGGGAACCACCAGGTTGTAACCCGCTTCTGCAAGAGGTTTTGGCAGTCCGTTTTCTTTATCGCCCCAGGCATTGCCATCGGCGTCATTCGGAAACAGTCCGCCAACGGTTTTTGTTACACCACTCTGATCCCACATATCGAGAAAAGCGGCGATAACATCTTCCAGCCCCCAGAAAAAATGGTAAGTCGATTCAAAACCTTCACCCGGCACACCCTGTCTGCCGAAAAAGTAAGGCTGCCACGGACAGTCGGTGGTAATGCACGGTACTTCGTTTATTTCTGCCTGATCGGCAACCGGATTTACCGTATCGGGTGTCGACGCGGCGACCATAATATCAACTTCATCGCGCAGAATCAGATCAGCAGCAACTTCTGCAGCGCGGTTTGGATTGGACTGGCTGTCTCTGGAAATAATTTCGACACGATACTTCCGGCCGTAATTGTCGATGCCGGCATCGAACAGGCCGCTGATGGCATTCAATACATAATCATCAGCTTCAGCAAAACCCGCCAGCGGACCAGTGCGCGGACTGACATGGCCGATTTTTATTACCGGGTCGGATGCATAGGCGCGTGTAAATTTGAGAAGCGCAGGACTGGCCAGTGCCATGCCGGTTCCTGTAAGAAAGCGACGACGCGACAGGTGCTTTTTCATTGCTGCTTCTCCGGTGGAATTCTCTGCATTTTTAACGATTTTCTGCCCCATGGCAAATAAAATCGATTTTTCCACAATCCATGAATGCAGAAATATCGCACCTCAACCCCGCAGCTGCCAAAGCAGTAAAGCGCGTTAAACTGCACTTGCCACTTGCTGGTGCCGCAAGCCCGAAACTATCAGCAGCGAAGACGCGCGAATCTATGGAAAAACAACACATCATCAATCAGATCACAACGGCAGATACCGCCATTGTTAACG
>CAYZVB010000264.1:0-7848 GCA_964481315.1 uncultured Granulosicoccaceae bacterium | reverse complement strand
GATACTCAACAACGGATATTTCGACAAAAACAGGGAAAAGTATTCATACAATCAGAAATCAACTAAAAAGGGCAATGGCCAAGATGGATGTCGCTCGGCAGATAGATCTTGCCGCATCGGTAGATGCATTAAGAAATTCGTAGGAGCAGCGCTGGTTTGTGACCCATATGGTTCATGACATTCTGTTGGGTTATCTGTAAAAAAACAGTCAGCGCTGCTGGAAATACTGGGTGTGCGTAGGTCGAGCTTCCTTGTGTTTTGCATATTTTCAGTGCTGAATTACAAACAGGTATTCGCTGCAGGTGCTGCAATGGTGTTTTCGTAGAATCTCAATTAATTTGAGCCTTCACACTTTCGTTATTTAATGCTGGTGATAGCGAACATGAGCGTTTACTCTTTTTATGCTTGTTCTTAACAGAAACAAATCAGGTTCCAATCGTGATTAAAAAAATATGCCTTATTTTCGTATTAGCTTTGTTTACCAGCGTCACCTCATTCGCAGGCGACAACTCCTGAAGCAGCAATAGCAGGCAAACCAAAAAGACCAAATGGTTATCGAGCTGGTGGAGAGTATCGCCACGGAACTGGAGGACTTTGATCATTCCCGAACCAGCCTTCAAGGGGCTTATTTGAAGCTTCGCAGTGCTTTCCGAGTCCTGGCATGGCAACGTCCAGGGGCCTACAATGGCAACGCCACAGAAGATGACCTGATGGGCATTTTGGGGACTATCACTATTGCGGTGGATTCTAAACGACAGCGGAGCTGGCAGTTCTGGCGAGGAAAAAAACGCCTTAAGCGGGCGCTGAAAAGAGTTGATCGCCAACGTAATTTAATGGCACTTCCCATGGACGATTGATTTTTTATTCCAACAAAAAGGGCTTTGCGCCCTTTTTTTGGAGGCCGTATCGTCTAATCGAACAAGTAACTTTCAAAAGGATGACCCCCGGGGACAAAAGCTGTTTTTCCATGGCCAGTTTCCCCAACGAAGCCAAAACAATGAGGTTGTGTTACTCGATCTGATAGTTAGTGTCGGAATTGGTCGAACCTCCCGTCAAGCCCATTGGCAAACATCTGATGATCTGGTTTTTGGCACTTCAGAGACGGTGATTCCCTAAAGCGGTAGGTTGCACAGTCCAGATTGCACAGTTGCTGAGATAAATTGAATCCTACTCAGTATTTGGGTTTCGCTCGTCGAAGAATGACTGTGCGATGTAAATATCATTTGTCTGAACATCGGATCGAAAGCAGCAATCTGCCAATAACGTTAGTATCTATCTGTACACCTCGGATAGATGCACCAAAAACAATGTTAACGTGGACGATTGATTTAAATCGTGAGAATACCGACTGGTATCCTCACGACAGAATGATCACCTCTACAACACTATGACGATGGCCAATTCGCAGGCATGATTACTTCATCGACTACGTGAATAACTCCGTTCCCGGCTTCAATGTCAGTCTTGGTAACTGACACAGCGTTGATCATCACGCCGTCTGACAAGTCGAAAGAGAGTTCACTGCCAGCAAGATTCTCAACGGATTCTGTGTCCGCCGTAATGTCGCTAGACAGTATTTTTCCTGGAACGACATGGTAACTAAGTAGTTCAACGAGCTTGTCTTTGTTCTCTGGCATTAATAGCTCGTCTACTTTGCCTTCCGGCAATGCGGCGAATGCATCATCGGTTGGCGCAAAGAGGGTGAAAGGTCCGTCCCCTTTGAGCTTTTCCTCGAGGTCGGCAGCACCAACAGCCGATACCAGTGTTTCAAAGTTGCCCGCATTCTCTGCAGTGTTAATGAGATCCTTCTGATAGCCACCACCTGCCATTACAGCGCTCGAAATACCGAGAGCAGCGACAACACCAAGTATCTTCTTCATTGTTTTCTCCAATTTATGATGAGTATAAAGTGACCGATGATTTTCATCGGCTATAAAAATATTGGATCTAAAAACGAATACAAAAGCAGATATAAGTTGAATATTTATTCGCACTAATCGAAGTATGTCAGTTGGTTCCCACCGATCCCGGGTTAGGTTTCAAGGTAGCTCTTGAGCATCCATGCTGTTTTCTCATGAACCTGTATGCGGCTGATCATCAAGTCCTCCGTTTCTGAATCAAGCTCCTCCGCTGCGATATCACGAGTGTTTTTTAAGTCGCTTATTAGCTTCTCATTAATAGTGTGCAGATGCTGCACCATCTCCTGAGCATTAGCATCCTCCGATAGCTCCTCAATATCTGCCATAGAGGCTAATCTTGCTAACCCTCCCGGTGCCAGTGCACCCTTCGCACGAACCCGTTCGGCTACATCGTCCACAGCCTGAAACAGTTCACTGTACTGCTCTTCGAAAGCATTATGAAGTGAGAAAAATTCCGGACCTTTGACGTTCCAGTGGCACATATGTGTTTGGCTGATTAAGGCATACTTGTCAGCCACTACCTGTCTTAGAGAGTCTATGAGTTTCGTTTGCATAATTGACTTCCCGGTTTCGTTAGGAGAATTTATCTTAGTCGTTGACTTTCTGTTACCAAAATACTGTTGTAAGCGTGAGAGGTTGAGGCGCAATCGAGTATTTTCAAGGTCTGTGGTGTATGTCGTAGTGAGGCTTTGTTCCGGGGTACTTGTTATCTACGTTGTTACTGCTCCAACAAACTAAAACGCTTTCTTAAATAGTCGGTCGGCGCAGCAGCGTAATCGCGCGAGTCGGGTGATTCACACCGCAGGTTATGTCGGTAGCGTGTCATTCGGCGGCTGGATTTCAGAAGATTTTGTGGTTGAGTGCATATACCGGACACAACAGTAACTAGACCAGGATTTCAAACTTCCGTATTAACTGAGCATCGATTAAAAAATATCGAATTGTTTATTCGTGAGATATCGCCATCTCCTGGTCACGACAATCGAACGTAGGAGAAAAGCGATGAAAAAACGAAATACCATGATGTCAGCGGTAGCGCTGGCTGCACTGGCAGCCGGACCAACACTTGCCCGCAACAGCAACACAGTTATAGACGTTATCTCAGATAACCCGGACTTCCATTTGTTCCTTGAAGCCGCCAGTGCCGCCGGGCTTGATGATGTTCTTGACAATGATACAGGGTTCACACTTTTCCTTCCAACTGATGAGGCACTTGAGGAGGCCGGTCTCGATTTACAGCTGTCCGAACCACTGTCACCAGATGAAAAACAACAGCTGGTGCAACTGCTGGAGAGCCATATTGTGGAAGACGAAGTTACTCATGACGGACTGGGCGACTACGTCAAATTAGAAACTGCCGCCGGCACCGATGTGGCTATTAAGAGCGACAACGGTAATGTCTTCATCAATTCAGCTTCACTTGTGAAGCCTGATATTGTTGCCAGCAATGGCGTTGTGCATGTTATTGATTCCGTGCTTGAGGCAAGCAATTAGGTTTTATTCTGCTCGCCGCAGTTAAGAATATTAATATCGATCGGGAGTAACTACAGATCATGCAAAAAATAAGTCACGCTCAATACCTAAATGACACACCCGTCTCGAATGATAGGGCTCTTACGCTACTGAAAAGTGAAGCTCAGAGCAATGTACAAGATACGAATCGTATTTTGCTGATTGTTTGGGATGGCACTTCAGCTAACAGTATCGAAAGGCTTTTCCGTGGACGCGGTTACAAGATCTTGCGTCAGTACATGAGTAATGTGAATAATCAATGCCAACTCTCTTTACAGGCATACAGTGCTGTTGTTCACGTGGCAAGAACATCAGGGGTGTTGGAACAGAAATTATCCGACTTTAATCTACCGGCAACTATAGAAGAGTACACACTCATTGCCACTGACGAAGCTGATGATATTCATTGCCTCGTCAGAGTATCGGAAACCGCTCCTCACGATTTAAGGCTTTATGTGCGTTGGTTGTGGTCAATGTGCGCCGTTTCATAGCATATTACAAAATGACTATTTGTTTTAAGCATTTCATACTCGGAGAAAACGAATGATTTCAATTAAAAGAAAAAGTGGTTTGTTTGTCATGCCGATGGTTCTATTTTCGGCAGCTAACTTTGCATCAGAGGTATGTGCACCACTGAAATTAGAGAACTGGGAGCCCGGTTGTTTCCTGCAGCACAGCCACCAGCCTCCTCTGCTTGAGTATCTTCATACACCCGGTAAAGAGTTCATTGATTTTAATAGTCGGGCAGAGGGGCTATCTTCCGATGCTCAAGAGAATGTTCGGGAGTACTCGCTGCTTAGAGAGGAGTGGCGGTCTCTGGAGAGCAAGAAGACTTCCTGATGGGGGGCGCAAAACGATTGTGTTCCGCGTAATACCTATTTTAGCGTTTCACAGATAGTGGCTTGAAGCCTCCGATCTGCTATCGCAAACCTTAATTTTCTAAATGGTACAAGCTAATGTTCAGGTTTATAAAAAATCACATTGGAAAATGCGCAGTACACCAAACCCGCACCGGTTTGATGGGGCTAACTGACAGGCAGCTTAAGGATGCAGGAATCCTCCGGCACCTTCTACAAAAAGGAATTAACGCCCGGCCCTGGAGGGAGAACAACAATAAGGAGGTAAACCAATCTCCTTATATGCCCGACAGGGGGGGGGCGTTAGTGCCATTCGTGAGTCGTCGGCTGTCTCGGGTAGGGGACTTCGCGATATTGGAATTGACCGGGGTACCATTCGGCATATATTGATGCATGGCCTGGCACCGCCACAACTTCGGAAGGCAGCATGACGCTGTAGTTCACTATACGCGTACACCAGTCGTGGCGGGCGCAGTGATTCGAAGTTACTTTCTGCCGGGCGATTCGCTCTGCTAACAGTTCAAAATGCAAGGAGAATGATTTTATGTCAAACAACATTTCACAAGATCGACCCTTCGTTCGATCTGTCGCTATAACCGCTGCATTAGGCGAGCAGCGGTTCCGCCACTGCCGTTTGAGCATGATGGTATTTCTATTGGCACTCGTATTCATTGCCATAGGCCAGAAGGCCCGGGCGTTCCAGATACCCGATTTCGAAAAACTGGTCAACGAGCATGGCAAAGCGGTTGTCAAAGTCACCGTGATCGGTCGAACGTCACCTTCGGGTTTCGATAATCAGTTGCCAGACTTGCCACCTCAGTTTCGCTATTTTTTTGAAAATCTCCCACATCAACAACAACCTCAACCTCAACCCAGGTCAGGGTTTGGATCAGGTTTTATTATCTCTGATGACGGCTACATTGTGACCAATGCGCATGTGGTTGATAACGCCGAGGAAGTCCGAATCCAGCTTCCCGATAGAAGTGAGTATCAGGCAGAGATCATCGGTAGTGATGAGCGCAGTGATATTGCTGTGTTGAAAATTGATGCCGAGGGCCTGCCGACCGTTACAATCGGCAACTCTGATGATGTCAATGTCGGGCAGTGGGTGCTGGCGATCGGTTCGCCATTCGGGTTCGAATATACGGCAACACAAGGCATCGTCTCTGCCGTCTCACGTAGCTTGCCCAACGAGAACTACGTGCCGTTTATTCAAACCGACGCCGCCGTTAATCCCGGTAACTCCGGTGGGCCATTATTCGATACTGAGGGTCGGGTAGTCGGTGTAAATGCGCAGATCTACTCACGCTCAGGTGGTTATATGGGGCTTTCATTCGCCATTCCGATTAATGTTGCGATGTCTGTAGTCGATCAAATCAAGTCAACCGGCTACGTCAGCCGCGGCTGGTTGGGTGTGTACATACAAAACGTTGATCAACCGCTGGCAGAGTCATTTGGACTGGAGCGGCCCATGGGTGCGGTAGTGTCACGGGTCACCAAAGACAGCCCTGCTGAAAAGGCCGGAGTGCAGCCCGGTGATGTCATTCTTTCTTTTAACGGCACACCGATAAACAAGTCATCAGAGTTGCCACCACTGGTTGGCCTGGTGCCGGTCGGCAACGAAGTACAGATGGAGCTGCAACGCCGTAACGAAACAATCCAAATGAATGTTACAATTGCTGAATTAGATGATGGCGAAAGCCAAAATGGAGCATCTCCGGGGTTGAGGAGCAATTCGGGACTAGGTGTTGTAATAGGCGAACTGTCTGCTTCTCAGAAAGCGTTGACAGGTGGTATCGGTATACTGATCCAGCAGGTGGAGCCTAACAGCGTAGCCGCGTCAGCCGGAATACTGAGCGGTGACTTTCTGCTGTCTTTCAACCAAACTGATCTAACCAGTGCCAGGCAGCTGCAGCAGCTGATCAAGGACGCGCCGCGTGGTAAACCACTGGCAGTTCTTATACAACGTAACAACCAGCCATTATTCTCGACACTGACGCTGGAATAGGTGAAAGAGCGTTGTGAGAGTTGTGTATGCCCGTGCGTTTGCGCGGGCTGTATTTATAAACCTACAGCATGCGGAATATGAGACACGTTAATTACAATCATTTGTTTTACTTTTGGAAGGTTGCTGTGACGGGTTCAATCACGAGTGCTTCTAAGCAATTATACCTAACTCCTCAAACTATCAGCACACAAATTAAACTGTTGGAAGAGTCGACTGGTATGCCGCTTTTTCAAAAGTCTGGTAGACGCCTCGTTTTGACTGAGCAGGGAAAGACCGTTAAAGGATTTGCTGATGATATTTTTTCGCTGGGTACGGAGTTATCGCAGTTTATGCGTGGCGGTGACGAGCAAACCACCAGTGATTTAAAAGTCGGTATTGTCGAGACTTTGCCAAAGATTGCCGTTGAGCAGTTGTTGAAACCGGCTTTTGACACCGATACCCGGCTATCCTGCGTGGAAGGGAACCTGCTGTTGCTGATCGAGGACTTAAACACCCATCAACTTGATTTGATTTTATCTGACCAGTCGATCTATACCAGTGAGTCATCCAACACCTATGTTCATGCGCTCGGCCAGAGTAAGCTCGCTCTATTTGCACCATTGAATTTGTGGGAGCAATATAGTGATGAGTGTCCGAATGGGTTGAACGATGCGCCTGTAATATTTCCAGCAGAAAACAGTCCTTTGCGTCGGGCCGGTGAGGATTGGTTCTTACAGCAGGGAATTACACCGAAAATTGTGGCGCAGTGCAGTGATAGCGGATTGATAAAGGCCATGGCATCTGCGGGGCGCGGCCTTTTTGTCGCGCCGTTAAACATCCGCATTGAAATTGAAAAAGCTACTAACTCCAGAGTGTTGATTGAACTTGACGATTTCAGCGAACGTTATTACGCGATTACCCTGGACAAAAAAATACAGAATCCACTTGTAAAAGAAATTACAGACTCTGCGAGAACCTCACTTGCGCTTAGTTAACCACCCTTAAGAGAACAAGACTACAAACTATGACTAACGCCACCACACCGGGCAGACCCCAGAGAGTTTCGAAGGCCCTGGCTGAATTTATGAAAATAGAGTGGTCTAACACTGGTTGGCATGGGCGGGGCTGACATTACTTATCCGGTGGCACTTGGGATTGTATTCGGCCTGTTTGTTGGCAAACCGATCGGTATTATGTTAGTCGCTGGTGGTGCCGCTGCTTTACACCCTGCCAAATTACCTGATAGTGTAAAGCTTGAACAGAAACCTGGTGTGGGATTCACTTGCGGTATTGGTTTCACGATGAGTTTATTCATAGCCGGACCGGCGGTAGAGCACAGTGGCGGTAAGTATTACACAGGGAATAAACTGGAAATTCTGATCGCATCGACCTTATCCACGCTGGCAGCATTGTTTGTGCTTCACAAGGCCTTGCCGCTAAGTGGCGAATCAGTACACGCTGATGGTCCAGCCAGTTGTGGTAATGCGCAAAGGTAGCTTAGTGAACGTGTCAATTGCTCCTTCAAATCGCCGGGCGCGCGCTACCGCGTTTATAGATAGTAAGGGAATACAAT
>CAYZVB010000263.1:0-7879 GCA_964481315.1 uncultured Granulosicoccaceae bacterium | reverse complement strand
TAAGTTACTGAAAAGCCGGTCACAATAAAAAAAGTGCTCCCGTGCACTAAACCATTGCGTCCTGTGACCGATACCTCACTGGTACGGAAGCAATGCACATCAGCAAAAAGGCGGGTCATGAAGACCAGTCAAGAGCCTTACAGGCCGCAACAGTCCAGGAAGGACAGGCGCAGGGACGCGCCTCAGGTGCAGGCATCTCAAACTTACACCGCTGCAGGAACGGCTAGCTGAAGTACTCTTTGAAAGCTTTGGACACGCGGGTCACATCACGCGAACTGATGTCCTTGTGAAGCACAAGGCGCATAAGTGGACCGGGGGCAACAATGATGTCTTTTTCGGCAAGCCACTCGGCAAGTGCCACTGACGCTTCCCTGCCACAATCGACGAACACCATGTTGGTTTTCACACTGTCTGCGGTCAGGTTTAACGCATCGATCTCTTTTAACCCGTCGTAAAGCCTGGCGGCGTTATCGTGATCTGTCTGCAACCGTTTGACATTATCACGTAACGCAACAATACCGGCTGCGGCCACATAACCTGCTTGCCGCATGCCACCGCCAAGCATTTTCCGCCAGCGTCTGGCGTTAGCTACCAGCTCGGCGCTGCCGCACAGCACAGACCCGACCGGTGCACACAGCCCCTTGGACAGACACACCGACACTGAATCGAAATAGCGGGTAATTTCCCGCACGTCGATACCATGATAAACAGCCGCGTTAAACACTCTGGCGCCATCGAGATGTAGCCCAAGGTTGCGGGAATCGACCAGCTCACGCATGGCTGCAAGGTGATCCATAGGCAGTGCACGACCGGCGAATGTATTCTCAAGGACAATTAGACGGGTCTTCGCAAAGTGAATGTCATCGGGCTTGATAGCATCCTCAATGTGCTGCAAAGACATAGTGCCGTCTGCCCTGACTTCAAGCGGCTGCGGCTGAATGCTGCCCAGCACTGCAGCGCCTCCACCTTCATATTTATAGGTGTGTGCCTGCTGGCCAACGATATATTCATCACCGCGCTGGCAATGTGCAAACAACGCCAGCAGGTTGGTTTGTGTGCCACTGGTCGCGAACAGTGCCGCCTCGAATCCGAGTTTTTTTGCCGCATACTGCTCGAGCTCGTTGACCGTCGGGTCTTCGCCGTATACATCATCGCCGACGCGCGCCTCGGACATCGCCACCAGCATATCCGGCGTTGGCGTAGTAACCGTATCACTGCGAAGATCGATTATTTTGCGGGCTTTAGTACTCATTACAGGCTCAAACTGACTTAGCCAGATTTTCCCAAATCTGAGTGTTGGGCGTAAAATTTGTCCATATCTTCAATATAGGGCATTAGCTTCGGTTTGTGGACCTTTAATTCTGCTCTGTTCATACCGTCCATTTCATGCGGGAACACCAGCCATTGATCGGTTTCGTGAATATAATAGTGCGGGCTTAGCTCGGTACGGTTTTTCGCCGGCTTAAAATATGGCGTGGCAATGCGGATATCCTGCGGCGTATTGCGCCTGGCCTTAACACTAAGTGTCTGCACCACACCCTGCACGCTGAGACCGGTATCGTACACGTCGTCGACAATCAACAGCGAATCGTCAGCGTTAATGTTATTAATCAGGTAGTCGAGGCCATGCACTCGAACCGGTGCTTCCAGGCGGCTTTTACCACTGTAAGAAGAAGTTCGAATGGAAATATGGTCTGTATGAATGCCATAGAAGTCGAGCATTTCCTGCACAGCGATGCCAACTGGTGTTCCACCCCTCCATACACCGACAATGAAGTTCGGGTGAAACCCGCTCTTGAGGATATTGACAGCGAGTTGCCAGGAGTCTTCAAGTAACGATTGCGCGCTGATGTAGAGTTTGTCTGTCACTAGGTGTTATGCCGTGTTGTTACACATGAGCCAGAGATTGTTGTATCGACTGAAGCCGTTCGGCCGGATTGGCAGCACCGGTAACGGAACGTCCAATAACCAGAAACGTCGAACCATTTTGCATGGCACGTTCGGGCGTCATAATCCGGCGCTGGTCATCAGCACTGTCATCGGCCATTCGGATACCCGGCGTCACACTAATTAGACCGGGATAATTGTCTTTTACGTTTGTCGCTTCGTGTGCGCTGCAGACTACTCCATCCAGCCCGCATTGGCTTACCAGACCGGTCAGTCGATCGGCCTGTTGTTCTGCACTGCCAGTCACACCGGTGGCAGCAAGTTCGGCTTCATCCATACTGGTTAGCACAGTTACCCCGATTAAAAGTGGAGCACCTGCAGAAGGCTCACCAATAGCGTCTCGTGCCGCACTAAGCATGGCAGGTCCACCACTGGCATGAACATTCAGCATCCACACACCCATGCCTGCAGCGCTGCGACAGGCACCCGCAACTGTGTTCGGTATATCGTGAAATTTCAAATCAAGAAAGACTTCAAAACCAAGGTCGTGCAACGCACTGACAACACCGGGGCCGGCACTGGTGAAAAGCTCTTTACCGACTTTTACGCGACAGAGCTCAGGATCGAGTAGCTTTGCAAGCTCAACTGCAGAACTTATATCCGGTTTGTCGAGCGCGACTATAACGGGTTTGCTATTCACCTTCAGCTCCAATAATCACCTTCACAGAGTTCCAGTTTTCGCACCCCGGGCATCGCCACTGTATTTGTTTACAGCGGTAACCACACCGTTCACATCGATACACCGGCTTCTCTTCAACTACGTGTCTTAACATTTCGACCATCGCAGCTACTTTGTCTTTGTCTCTGGGTTTGGTGGTTTCGAGTTCTCGCTCGGCCCAGTCGCGAAGTCCCTTTAAAGAAGGACGACGCGCAATCTGCTCAATAAAAAATTCACTGGCGCTTTTTTCACCTTCAAGACGGCTGATGGCATCGCGTGCAAGCTTAATAACCGAGTAGCTGTTTTGTCGCGCGCGAACATAGTCAATGTGCTTTTGCATTGATTCGCTGTCGCCACTTTCCTGCAACGCAAAAAACACGGACTCAGCAATCTCCGGTGCTAACTCGGGATGGTGTAACTCAATTTCATTAAAATAGCGCAGCGCTTCCTGAAACTTTTTAAGTTCAATTGACTGGCGTCCCAGCATCAGTAACGCGCGACTGCACGAAGGCTCGTATTTAAGCGCCTGCTTGAGCCAGCGCTCTGATTCTTCGAGGTTGTCCTCAATTTCACGCAGCGCTGCAATTTCGCAGCAATATTGCGCCATTAGTGCGTTGCGTTCTTCCTCAGGCAACGACTGACTGCCACCGGAAAGTTCTATAGCGCTTTGCCAGTCCTGCTGCTTTTCATACAGTCTGAGTAAATGTGCTCTGGCATCTTGCTGGTCGGGCGAATCATGGACCAGCGGTACCAGCAGGGCTTCGACCCGGTCCAGCAGGCCGGCACCGGCATAATCGCGGGAAAGCTCAAGAATCGCTTCCTGCCGGCGGGCTTCACTCAGGTTTCCGGAAGACAGCAGGTGCTCATGCACACCGATCGCCCTCGAGTACTCGCCACGGCGTCGAAACGCGTCACCCAGAGTTCTGTAGATATCAAAAGATTCGTCGTCGACTGTATATTGACGGAGCAGCGCATCGAGCTCGGGGTCGCGCTCTACCCGATCATCGTGGCCAGGCAGTAGTGCAGCCAGATCCGTGGGTTTGCGTGATCCACCGCGGCCGATTACCGCTTGTCGAATTTTGTCGTGACCAATACACCAGCCAATAACACCAGCAAGTGGTACCAGCCACCAGGAGGATTCCATGAACGATTCAGGCGAAATGAGGGAGTTGAGCGCTCAATTCTGACGATATAGACGCTCGATGTCGATGAAAATATCAGCGCCGATGGGTTCTTTCGATCATCGGTGCCGCTGTCAGTGCTCTGCCTTCATCACGCGGATTTGGCAACGAGCTATCTGTACGGTTCTGCTGCGACTGGCAGTCGAATGATCACTGCCAATTAATTATCCGTGCCGGTCGGCCAATTAGCGTGCCGGTCTTCTGAATTTTCCGCGCCGGTCTTCTGAATATCCGCGCCGGTCTTCTAATTATCCGTGCCGGTCTTCTGGGATTCCTGCGCATCGAGGTCAGCCGTTGATTTCTCTTCGTCTAACTGCGCCTGAAAACCCTGATTTACCCGCTCTCGCAGCTCTTTGCCTGGCTTAAAGTGCGGTACGTATTTGCCGCGCAAAGCGACAGCGTCGCCGGATTTTGGGTTACGGCCCATACGCGGCGGGCGGAAATGCAGGCTGAAGCTGCCAAAGCCTCTGATTTCTATACGCTCACCAGTGGCGAGTGCCGAGCTCATTCTTTCCAACAATCCTTTCACAGCCAGCTCGACGTCGCGCAGTGCCAGGTGCGACTGGTTCGCGGCTAATGCTTCAATCAAATCCGATTTTGTCATTGGCCCTAGACTCCGGGGGTTAACTGTAAAATGGACACCGGACTACTCTGGCCCGGTGCCCACGTACTGGTTACTCGTCTTCGCTATCTAATGAACCCATTTGTTCTTTCATCAGATCGCCGAGCGTTGTCGGTGCAGAAGACGAATTCTGCGCGTAATCACGCATTGCTTCGCCTTCTTCATCGCTTTCTTTCGCTTTAATCGACAGAGAAATGGCTCTTGCCTTGCGATCGATGTTGATGAATTTAGCCTCGAGCTCCTCACCTTCTTTCAGGTGCATCTTGAGGTCTTCAACGCGATCACGGGCATATTCGCTGGCGCGCAGAATACCTTCCACGCCCTCGCCAAGATTCACCATCGCTACTTTTGTATCGACTTCTGTGATCGTGCCTTTAACCAGTGAACCCTTAGGATTATCAGCAACAAACTGACCGAACGGATCCTGCTCAAGCTGCTTCACGCCAAGTGAAATACGCTCGCGCTCAGGATCGACCGCCAGTACCACAGCTTCGATTTCCTGGCCTTTCTGGAAGTTTCTGACCGCTTCCTCGCCAGTGTCGTTCCACGACAGGTCTGACAGGTGAATCAGGCCGTCAATACCGCCGTCGAGGCCGATAAAGATACCGAAGTCAGTAATCGACTTGATCTTGCCGGATACTTTGTCGTTCTTGTTGAAGTTACCAGCAAACTCTTCCCATGGGTTCTGCTTACACTGCTTAACACCCAGAGAGATGCGGCGACGCTCTTCGTCGATATCGAGGATCATTACCTCAATCTCGTCACCTAGTGCGACAACTTTGTTCGGATTGACGTTGCGGTTAGTCCAGTCCATCTCGGAAACGTGCACAAGACCTTCGACGCCTTCTTCGATCTCGACAAAGCAACCGTAGTCGGCAATGTTGGTGACCTTACCGAAAATACGGGTATTTTCAGGGTAACGTCGCACCAGATCCATCCAGGGATCATCACCCAGTTGCTTCAGACCCAGTGAAACACGATTGCGCTCGCGATCGAACTTCAGGACCTTAACTTTCATTTCCTGACCGACTTCTACCACTTCGCTCGGATGCTTAACGCGCTTCCACGCCATATCAGTGATGTGCAGCAGCCCGTCAATTCCGCCGAGGTCAAGGAATGCACCGTAGTCGGTGAGGTTCTTGACGATACCGGTGACTTCCTGGCCTTCCTGCAGGCTTTCGAGCAGCTGCTCGCGCTCTGCACTGTACTCAGACTCGACAACCGCGCGGCGTGATACCACGACGTTGTTGCGACGACGGTCCAGCTTGATGACCTTGAATTCAAGCTCTTTGCCTTCGAGGTAGCTGGTGTCGCGCACGGGGCGTACGTCGACCAGCGAACCAGGCAGAAACGCACGAATGTCGTTGATTTCAACAGTAAAGCCACCCTTCACCTTGCCGGTGATAGAGCCGCTGACAATTTCTTCCGTTTCCTGTGCTTTCTCAAGCCGTGCCCAGGCACGCGCACGCTTGGCCTTTTCACGGGACAGTCTGGTTTCTCCGAAACCATCTTCAACAGAATCGAGGGCTACCTCGACCACTTCACCGACAGAAACGGCGATGTTGCCGGTTTCGTCCATGAACTGCTCGACTGGAATGACGCCTTCGGATTTCAGGCCCGCATGGACCATGACAAAGTCACCGCTGATATCGATGACAGTACCGGTGAGAATTGAACCGGGTTTCATTTGTGTTTGGGAAATGCTTTCCTCAAACAGATCAGCAAAAGATTCAGACATTAAGAGTTGTATTCCTGGAATATATTTACAATGCACAAACGCTCAGGTTTGCTGCAAGGGTTTTAAAATTACGCTGCAAATTCCTTTCTGCCAGCGGCTTGGTAAATTTAATTCTCGATTAAAGCAACCGTCAGTCAGCTTAACGAGAAGTCCTGATCATAATCTATTCTCAGCCAAATCAAGCACTTTTGTGACCACCTGATCGATACTAAGCTGGCTGGAATCGACGCAAATTGCGTCTTCGGCGGCCTTGAGTGGTGCGACCGGACGGTTGTAGTCCCTGTCGTCCCTCTTGTGTATGTCCGCGAGTAAACTCTCAATTTTAGCCGACATACCCTTTTCTATCAACTGTTTATATCGTCTTTCCGCGCGTATCTCAGCGGACGCCGTGAGGAAAATTTTAAGCTCGGCATCGGGAAACACCACTGTTCCCATATCTCTGCCATCGGCCACCAGGCCCGGCGGTTGACGCCAGCGCTGCTGACGCGCGAGCAATGCATCCCGAACCCCGACATGGGTGGCAATTTTAGAGGCCTGCTCGCCTACCTCTTCGCGTCGAAGCTCGCGGGTAACATCCTGCCCACCCAGCAGCACTCTGGCTTCACCTGTTTCCGGGTGCGCGGCAAAATCAATTGGTGCCGTCAGCGCAATTTGCGCGACGGCAAAAGCATCGTCGCTGGAGGTGCGGGTATTTAGCGATGCAAGTGCGACGGCCCGGTAAAGCGCCCCGCTGTCGAGCAGCCTGAAACCCAGCTTCGCGGCAACCTGTCGCGCAATAGTGCCTTTACCGGAACCACTCGGGCCATCGATTGTTATTACCGGCGGTTCTCCGGACTGATCAACCATGCTGCACCACGGACGCCGCCGTTATTCAGTTCGCAGGTTCATACCCTGCGAACGACAAAGTTCAAAGAATCCGGGGAACGATGTCTCTACATGCTGAACATCGTTTACCACTATTGGTGCGTTTGCCCGCAGGCTGGCAACGCAAAAAGACATGGCAATGCGATGATCAAAAAATGTGTCCACCGTACCGCCACCAATTTCACCACCGGTGATGACCATGCCATCCGGCGTCGGTTCGGCAGCAACCCCAAGCGTTTGCAATCCGACTGCCATCGACGCAATGCGATCACTTTCTTTGACACGCAATTCTTCAGCGCCGGTAACCCGGGTAACACCATCCGCTACTGAAGCTGCAATAAACGTCACCGGCAACTCGTCGATAGCAAGAGGCACCAGAGCGGGTGGAATATCAACACCCCGCAACGGCGCATAACGCACTTGTATATCAGCAACAGGCTCAGCACCACACAAGCGCTGATTGACCAGTTCGATGTCTGCCCCCATCAGGCGCAAAATATCAATGACACCGGTTCTTGTTGGATTTACTCCAACATTTGTCAGGGTAATTTCAGCACTGGGAGTAATGCACGCGGCGACAATGGGAAACGCCGCTGACGATATATCTGCCGGAATTTCAATATCGCACGCAGTCAGCTTGCTGCCCCCTTCGAGTTCTACCGTACCGTTGCTGTCGGGCAGCGACACCGGGTAACCGAAAGTTTGCAGCATGCGTTCGGTGTGATCGCGTGTGGTCGCAGGCTCGGTCACTCTCGTCACACCATTTGCGTACAGCGCCGCCAGCAGAATGCTGGATTTAACCTGGGCACTGGCCATCGGTAGTTGGTAATCAATAGCGCGCAGTGCTGCAGCAGGCTCAATAGACAGCG
>CAYZVB010000262.1:0-7901 GCA_964481315.1 uncultured Granulosicoccaceae bacterium | reverse complement strand
TTAGCGGCCTTAACGTGTTTAAGGGACTCAAATACAGAAATGCCTGTTAAAGCGTTTATGTTAAGTGGCGCTTTTGATATGACGCTCAGCAGCGAGTCTCAGTTATCTAATGAAAGTACAGATGTGCATCTGTCAAAACGTGCGCTAAAGCAGTGGCAGACTGAGTATTTGAACTATGATCTCAAATCGCCTTTGTTGTCGCCTTTGTATGCAGATCTTTCGGGGTTGCCCCCGATACTCCTTATCGCCGGCAGTGACGAGCCCTGGGTTTTGGATTCAGTGAATGTGGCTGGTAAGGTTAAAGAATCCGGCGGTACGGTGAAGTTGAAAACCTGGAACGGTATGGGTCATGTATTTCCGATGGATGCAAAACTCATTGAGTCGAGCGAAGCGCTTCAGGTGATCGCCGATTTTACGAGGTAGAACACCAAAACAGTCAATTTGGTGAGTACACGGGTCAGGTCGCTTTTAACTGGCAACTTTTACTGCTGGATCACCGTTCTTCCAGATTCTTACCAGATTTCTGCCTTGCCGTTTTGCTTCGTACAAGGCGGTGTCGGCATGATCTATCAGTGTGAATGGCTCTGTATTGATCCGGGGTATTTCACAGGCCAGGCCGATACTTGCGGTAACCGGAATGTTTTGCCCGTCGTGCTGGACTGTCTTGCCGGCTACGGCGCTTCGAATTTTCTCTGCGGTATGGAAAGCACTGTCTATATCGGTAGAGGGCATAAGGACAACAAATTCTTCACCACCATATCTCGCAACAAAGTCATTGTCGCTCTGCAACTGACTGGAAATAACCTTTGCGACGGCGATAATGACTGAATCGCCTGCGAGATGACCGTGAGTGTCATTGATTGATTTGAAATGGTCAATATCAAGCATCATGACAGAGAGTTGCGAGCCATCCGTTACCGCGTTATTCCATATATTTTTAAAGTTATCGTTAAAGAATGAGCGGCTGTGTACTCCGCTTAGTGTGTCATGGGCATTGAGCTCTTCGAGTTTCTTGTTTGCATTGGCAAGTTGCTCCACCACGGTATTTAGTTCCTCTGTGCGTTCAACAACTCTTGATTCAAGTGTTGATGTGGCTTCACGTTGTATTCTAATGTTCTCGTCCCTTAACTTGATAAAGCGATCGGCAATGGTAAGCGGCGGCTCCGGCATATAAAACGTACAGTGAAGTCATCACTGCAGATACTGTCAGCAGTTTGATTAGTGTTTGATATTCCAGAAATGAAACAAAGAGTAGAGCAATTGATGGCGGTAAAAGAAGTGCCAGTCCCACGGTGTCGAGCTTTTTATTTAACTGGTCAAGCCTTAATAGTGAGCGAAGGAAAACAATTGCAGAAATACAGGTGGTGGCCATAAACAATGGAATTGCTATTGCCGAAAATGCACTGCCAGATGACCATAAGTTTTCGGCACCAAGCCCGTTTATTGATACCTGAAATAACGTAAAAGACGCTACATACAGGCAGTAGTACAGCAGCACTGCTTCGCGTGTTGTTATCGCCAGAAGCAGGTTGTACAAAATGGCGAACAACAGAATTCCATAATAAAGGCCCAGAATAATCTGTTCGTTGTGATCGTGAGCATGGTATTCATTGCGGTGCCATAGGGTGATCGGTACCTGCATTGCACCTGACGATTCGACCCGGATGAATATTTCCAGGTCTTTACCAGCGGTATGGTCTATCGGAAACGCGAAGGTTCTGTCTTTGATTAGTTGGGGGTTTGGTGCAGCCAGATTACCCGCATAGAATGACTTTATACTTTCCACGTCTCTATGGTAGACGTCTACCTTTTCCAATGCGGGGTAGCTGATCTCCAGTACCCAGTTGCTGTCCGGCAGTGAGCCTGCCTTAACGTGAAACCAGTAACTTGACTTTGTAAACCCGAAGTTCAGGGTTTCAGTGTCGGCAGCTGTAAATTCGGCGGTCAGTACGTTTTCAAGCGACAGTAGTTTTGACCTGTCTTCAAGGTATTGCAGTTCTAAACCATTGGCACCGGTCAATACATTGGCGGGTTTCTCGTTAGCCAGACAGGTAAGAGATGCAAGGAGCATCCACACCATTAGTGCCATGGTTGTAAGCGAGGGGGTCGTCACAGGTGTTTGTTAGAGTTTTCCGTTCACATGAAACACCGATTCCGGCAACATTGTCCGGAATAGCGTAATTTATGACAGGGATTCCAATATTCGTACCGCCTGAATGCGGTACGGGAATCCTACTCTGACAAACTGCTGGCGGCCTGGCAGTGGCAATGCCAGTAACCGGGGAAGAGATATCCGCTTTGCTTAGTTACCGGTGTGTTTGATTACCGGTGTGTTTGATTAATAGCTGCGCTTAATCTGGTAGTAGTCCAGATCAAAGTTGCCTTCACCCCACCAGATTTCAGAGCCAAACAGTATGTTGGCCAGGCACCAGTCATCGTTAATTGCCCTGACACCGTAGCTGCTGCTGTTGTTTTTTGCGTCGGTAAAGAATTCATTCCAGTTAATGGTGCCGGAGGTTTCCGGTTGCTGTGCAACGTAGGCAATATATCCCGGATCAGCATCACCCTTCACATAGACATCGTATTTTCTGTTTTCGCTGTCGGTGTAAACTGCCACCGGCGGACTACCGGATGGCAGCCGTTCATTGCCGCGTTCCAGCCATACCATCAGTTCAAACTCGCGGTTTGAATTAGCGCCTCGTTCAATTTCACAGGTGGTATGTAGAAAAGACTCAATGGCGATGTTTCTGTCGCCACCGGTCACTGCTACTGTTTCACCGTCGATGTTAAACGCATCGCCTACACGATTGTCAGTTTCCGTTGCGCGGTAGCTGTAGGTTAGGTCAATAGTTGGCATGAGCTTATACGGTACCGGCAAGCCGGTGGTGGCACACGGGGCAGAGGTTTCGTTTGCCGATTTAACACCGTAGATAATTTCGGGGTAGGACTTTACTTCCCATTCCTGGAAGCCTGCTTTCAGGTCGTCTTCGTTGCCCCAGTCGTAGCCCCACGAAGGTGATACCGAGCCGTCATTGTTTTCGGTCAGTGATATGCACTGTGTCCAGTCCCAGGTCGACTTGTCGCCGTTCCATGCATTGTTTAACAGCAAAAAGTCACCAAAGCCCAGTCCGGGTCCGTTGAATTGATTGTCCGGTACCACGCACTGCGGACCGTTGTCGGGGTAGTAAGGGTTACCTGTAGAGCGCACCGGTCCGGTACTGCTTACGACGGTGGTGCCGTCTGCGGGCGGCGTGCAACTGCCGGGTACTATGGGTTCAGGGTCGGTTTCATTCGGGTCGCAGGTGTCGGTGCCGTTCCATCCGTAACCGTCGCCGTCTTCATCAACACATACGGCAGGCAAATCGCCTGTGCGGCAACTACCGGTGCCATCCCATCCCCAGCCGTCGCCATCGGTATCTATGCAATTGCTGTCGGGCGGGGTGGTTTGCACGATGCATGTAGCGTTGTTTTCCCATCCCCATCCATCACCATCGCTGTCTGAACCGGGCTCTGTGCATACCGGAACACCGGAAATAAAATCCGGCTCATCGTCATTGTTGCGATAGTCTGAATTGAGGTGTGAATAGCCCGAGGCGACAGTGGCTGTGTCAATTGGCGGGCAGCTTTTGAACAGATCGTTGTGCCAGCCCCAGCCGTCATACTGATCTGCCGATGTGTAGTCGCAACCGGCCACATCATTAAGTGTAACGTTGGACGCTGTGCCTGGCGCTGCCGCATGACAGGACGCGCAGTTGGCATCTTGCTGGGGTAGTACCACGTGTTGCGCATAGGCTGCAGATGATAAAGCTGCGGCGGTGACTAATAACGAGCGTAATAAACGATAAGCCTGGAAACGATAAACCTGGGTCCGGGTCATTGGAACTGCCTCTTCTGCGTTAAGTGTACTGACAAACATGTTGGGAAAGAGCTTGAAGGTATTATAATGTCATGACAAATGCAAGAAGCGGTGCATGCGTTATTGCTGTGACAGTCAACAGTATTTGTCACCCGGGCTGCGTCTGTTGTGAAGAAATGTCTCTACTTTCGGAGAGTTGTCGGGCGAGTTAAGCGGCGGTAATACCCGCGCCATCGCTGGCTTCGACACCTTATGTTGTCGTGTAGAGCTGAAATGATTTATCCGGGCCCGCTTATCCGGAGCCGCTTATCTGGCGCGATCCGGCTGTGTGATTGTTAAAAAGTTTGTCTTTGACGATGTTTGGTGGCTGGTAAAAGTGAATTTTTCGCGTCAGCGATTGGTCCGGCGCGGATTGTGCCAAGTATCCGGCAACTACAGGTTGCCCGTCTGTCTGTACCTGGCTGGTCAACCACTGCAATTCTGTGCATGCGCATTGGAATAGCTTTGCGTGTGCATGTGGCAAATTAACTACACAGGCCAGAAATATGAAGTGTTATGAAGTGCCACGGCTGACTTTTCGTTTGTTGCCCGCTAAGCGTATCCCTGTTATCGGACGGGTTCCCGTCTGGTCCTTTGCCAGTCTGATGTTAGTAGGGGTGGTGAACGCCACTGATACTGACGGTGATGGTATTACTGATGCAGTCGAAGGCCATGTGGATGGATATCCGCTGAGCCTGATATTTAATCGTGGATTCGAAGCACCGGAAATAGGCAGCGGTTACAGTATCGTCAGTTCTTCAACGGTTGCTAACTGGTCAACTTCATCGGCATGTGACTGTATTGAGTTGTGGGCAAGTGGATACAATGGTGTTCCGGCTGATCAGGGCGGACAGTTTATTGAGCTCAACGCGCGCAGTGCTTCGAATATTTATCAGCAGGTCGCAGTTCCGGCTGAGCAGACTGCTATTTCCTATTCCTTTTCACACCGCGGTCGCAATGCTGTTGACACCATGGATGTTTATGTTGGTGTTGATGCAGCTTCTAAAGTACTGGTCGACACTGTTTCAACCGGCCCCACTTCGTGGGCAACGTATTCTGGTGAATGGGTGAAGCCTGCCGGTGTTACCAGTGTCTATATAGAATTTGATTCTGTTGGTGGCGGAAGTGTTGGTAACTTTGTAGACGATGTGGTTGTCAACGCGGTATCACTCGACACCGATCGCGACGGCACGCCGGACTACCTGGACAGTGACTCCGATGACGACGGCATTGCAGACAGCATTGAGTTAATCGTTGATGGCGATGCCGATGGCATTCCTGATTTTCAGGATCCCGATGCAAGTGGTGCAGCAAACTCCGATAGTGACGGCGACGGCCTGACCAACCTTGAAGAAGTCACCACCACGCAAACCGATCCAAACAACCCGGATACCGATGCTGACTCACTAAACGACGGTGACGAAGTCAATATCCACAATACCGACCCGAATAACCCTGACACCGATGGTGGCGGTACCAGTGATGGCGCTGAAGTCGCTGCCGGTTCAAACCCGGTAGACAATGCTGCCGATGATGTGGTCGACTCAGACGGAGACGGTTTAACCGATGCCGAGGAAACAGACGCAGGCACTGACCCGGCCAACCCCGATAGTGACGACGATGGTCTTACCGACGGCGTTGAGGTTAATACCACTAACACTGATCCAGCCAATCCTGATTCAGACAACGATGGCTTGCTTGATGGTGAAGAAGTCAATACGCATAACACCGATCCGAACAATCCGGATACCGACAATGGCGGTACCGCTGACGGTGTAGAAGTCGACAATGGTACTGATCCGGTTAACGATGCGTCTGATGATATCCCTGACGCCGATGGCGATGGCCTGAGTGATGCCGATGAAATTGCGGCACGTACCGATCCGGCTAACCCTGATACTGACGGTGATGGTCTTACCGACGGCATTGAAGTGAATGAAGTCGGTTCTGATCCAAACAATCCCGACACTGATGCCGATGGTCTTGACGACGCTGCGGAAGTTAACGACCACAACACCGACCCGTCACTGGCTGACACCGATGGTGACGGCCTTGAAGATGGCGACGAGGTAAACAGCATTGGCAGTGATCCGGCGATGGCTGATACCGATGGTGATCAGTTAAACGACGGTGATGAAGTCAACACACACAGCACCAACCCGGTAGTGGCCGACACTGATGGCGACGGCCTGGACGACGGTGCCGAGGTGACTGTGAGTCTGACAGATCCGTTACAGACTGACACCGACGCCGATGGCTTAAGTGATGGTGCTGAAGTCAACACCCACGGTACTGATCCGAACAACCCCGACAGTGATGCCGGTGGTGCACCGGATGGCGATGAAGTGCTGGCCGGGTCGAACCCTTCAGTGCCGGAAGACGATGTTGTAGAGCTCGACGCTGACGACGATGGTATTCCGAACAGTGTTGAAGGTGGTGAAGATCAGGACAACGATGGTATTCCAAACTATCTTGATCTCGACAGCGACAACGACGGCATTTCAGATACGGTAGAGGCCGGTGGCAGCGACGCTGACGGCAATGGCATTATCGATGACTTTGTCGATGAAAACAGCGATGGCCTGGCCGATCAGGTGGCAGCCTCTCCACTGCCGGTTCCCGACACCGATGGCGACGGACTGGCTGACTATCTTGATGTCGACTCTGATCAGGACGGCTTATCCGATCTGTTTGAAGCCGGTGGTACCGACGCCGACAACAACGCCATGGTCGATGACTTTGCCGATGCTGACGGTAACGGTTTTAATGACGCGACCGTGACAACACCACTGGCGTTGCCCGATACCGACAGTGACGGTCGCCCCAACCATCTTGACCTCGACAGTGACAGCGATGGCACTAATGACCTGGTTGAAAGTGGCGGTACTGATGCCGATGGCGACGGCAGAATCGATCTGTTCCTCGATAGTGATGCCGACGGCATTCCTGATCAGGCAGATGTGAATGCTACCGGTGGTACCGACACTGATGGTGACGGTATCGATGACACCGCCGATATTGATCAGACTGCGGGTGCCGACATTAACGGCAACGGCATTGATGATCAGTTTGAAGCCGACCCTGATGGCGACGGCCGTGCCACACTGCTTGCTAACGACGGCAGCACTCTGCCTGACACCGATGGCGACGGTACACCGGACGTGATCGATGTTGACGGCGCGCTGCTGCTGACCGGTCTTAACGGTTCTGCTGCAGGTTGTACACTGGTAGAAGGTCAGCCGTCGCGAACCGACCTGTGGTTCCCTTCGCTGCTGGCACTGCTGTCAGTTGGTCTGCTGCGACGCCGCCTGCCGCGACGCCGCTAAACAACGCTTGGTAGCGTGATAAGAAAGGCTGCTTCGGCAGCCTTTTTTATTGGTTTTGGTGATAGATACTTTTTGCTAGAAAACATAGAAAAACAAGTTCCACAGCAGTGGCAGCAGAACTGCTGTGGCCAGTGCGTTAAGCCCCATGGCAAGCCCCGAAAATGCACCGGCAGTTTCATTGACCTGAAGTGCGCGTGCGGTACCTATGCCGTGGCTTGCAGTGCCAATGGCCAGGCCGCGAATTGACCAGTCTTTAATTCGCATTAAGTTCAATACCAGTGGCCCAAGCATAGCGCCGGTGATGCCGGTCAGTATGACAATAACTGCAGTCAGTGATGGCAGACCGCCGAGTTGTTCGGAGATGCCCATCGCAACCGGTGCGGTTACCGACTTGGGCGCAATAGAGATCACCGAAGCGTCACCCGCGCCCAGTGCCCAGGCAACACCAACTGCAGTTAGCGCCGAGGTGATTGAACCGCACAGCAGACTGATTAGAATGGCCGCTGCCGACTGGCGGACTTTCGAGAATTGCCGGTACAGCGGTACTGCCAGTGCCACCGTTGCTGGCCCGAGTAAAAAGTGTACGAATTGCGCGCCTTCAAAATAGGTGTTATAGCCGGTTTGTGTTTTATGCAAAATAAACACAATCGCAATAACACTGAGCAGCACCGGGTTTAACA
>CAYZVB010000261.1:0-7961 GCA_964481315.1 uncultured Granulosicoccaceae bacterium | reverse complement strand
GAAGCTTGCATCGCAGGAAGCGGAATACCGCAAACTGCAGGAGTCGCACAAAGCTTCGACTGACAAGTCAGCTGGAGAACTGGCTGCACTGCAGGGCAGGGTCCGTGAGTTAGAACCATTGCAGCAAAAGCTTGCATCGCAGGAAGCGGAGAACCGCAAACTGCAGGAGTCACACAAAGCTGCCACTGACAAGTCAGCCGGTGAGCTTGCTGCATTGCAGGGCAGAGTACGTGAGCTGGAACCACTGCAACAAAAGCTCGCATCGCAGGAAGCGGAGAACCGCAAACTGCAGGAGTCACACAAAGCTGCCACTGACAAGTCAGCCGGTGAGCTTGCCGCATTGCAGGGAAGAGTACGCGAGTTGGAGCCACTGCAGCAAAAGCTCGCATCGCAGGAAGCGGAATACCGCAAACTGCAGGAGTCGCACAAAGCTGCGACTGATAAGTCAGCGGGTGAGCTTGCTGCATTGCAGGGCAGAGTACGTGTGCTGGAGCCACTGCAACAGAAGCTTGCATCGCAGGAAGCGGAATACCGCAAACTGCAGGAGTCGCACAAAGCTGCGACTGATAAGTCAGCGGGTGAGCTTGCTGCATTGCAGGGCAGAGTACGTGTGCTGGAGCCACTGCAACAGAAGCTTGCATCGCAGGAAGCGGAATACCGCAAACTGCAGGAGTCACACAAAGCTGCCACTGATAAGTCCGCCAGTGAACTTGCCGCGTTGCAGGCAAAAGTTCGAGAGCTTGAGCCGTTGCAGCAGAAACTCAGTCAGGCGCAGGCGAAGTCTGCAGAAATGCAGAATGCCCACCAGTCTGCCAGAGACAAACTGGCTTCCGATATTGCTGCATTGCAGGCTCGCGTCAAAGAGATTGAGCCTTTACAAAAGCAACTGGTCACCCGCGAAGCTGAAGTAACCCGGCTTACCGAAGGCCAGAAGTCAGCCAAAGAGCAGGCTGCTACTGATATGGCCAACCTGCGTGCGAAAGTCAGGGAAAACGATCTGCTGAAAAAGCAATTGGAAAAGGCGGAGACGCAACACCAGAAGCTGCAACAGGATCATCGTACATCCGGTGAACAGTCGAAATCTGAAATTGCCAGTTTGCGTGCATCACTCAAACAGGCGGAAAAAACAGCGGCCGATAACAAGAAACTTTCAGATCGTCAGTTCGAGTCGCTGCAGAAGTCTTCTGCAAAGGCGCAGGCCGATGCTGAACGGAGACTGGCTGAAGCAAAAGCCAGACTCGATGCGCTGACTCCGCTGCAGAAACAGGTTAAGAGTCAGGAAGCGGAGGTTTCAAGACTCGCGACAAAACTGAAAGCGTCTGATGACAAATACAGTAAAGATGTGACTGCGCTGAAAGACAAGCTGGCGTCTGCAGAAAAGTTGCGTGCCGAGGTCAGTAGCAGAAACAAACAGATTGAACGCTACGACCGGCAAATAGCTGCGCTAACTAAAGACAACGACAGCAACAAGGCACGGGTTGTTGCACTCAAGCGCGATGTTAGCAGCAAACAGACTGAGCTAAAGTCGGCTTCCGGCAAGGCTGCAAAGCTGCCGACGGTTGAAAAACAGCTTGCCGATGCACTTAAGAGCGGCACTGCCAGTAGTAAAGAGCTTACCGGATTGCGACGCAAACTCGCGACACTCGAAGAGAGCGTGGCACGCAACCACCGCGAAAACGAACGCAGGCAGGAGAAGCTTAAGGCTGATCTTTCTGATGCTCAGCGCGAGGCGCGTAAGTTTAAGCCGCTTGAAAGCAAAGTCAGTGGGTATGAAAAGACCATTGCCGAGCTCAAGGCAAAGCTTGCCGAGCAGGCGGCTGCCGCCAAACAGCTGAGTGCGCTTGAGAAACAACTGCAGCGGGCTGTGCAGAAGCACGATACTGATATCGGTCGAAAAGATACAAGTATTGCGCGTCTGCAGGCGGAGATTGCCAAACTGAAGGCGCGACCTAAACCGAAGCCTGCACCGAAGCCAAAGGCTGCGCCCAGGCCGAAAGCACCCGCGAAGAAAAAGCCGGCGGTTGTGAAAGAGCGTCGAACTGCCGATGGCAAGAAAACTCAGCGCAAGGATGGTCAGGATGATCTGAAGCTCATATTCGGCATTGGGCCCAAGATCGAAAAAATGCTCAACGGCAAGGGTGTGCGTCGATTTGAAGATATCGCCGCCTGGAAGAAAGCCGATATCGAGCGCTATGCCGATATGCTGGACGGTTTTTCAGATCGCATCGAGCGTGATGAGTGGGTATTGAGCGCACAGCAGATTATCGACGGCACCTACAACTGGGAAGAGCGTCGCAAGGCTCGCGAAAGTAAAAATAGCGCTAAGCCTGCGCCTGCCAGGCAACGGGTCACTGCTGATGGTAAGAAAACCACCCGCAAGGACGGTCAGGATGATCTGAAGCTCATATTCGGTATCGGTCCCAAGATCGAGAAAATGCTCAACAACAACAACGTGCGCCGATTTGAAGACATCGCTGCGTGGAGTGACAAAGATGTTGAGCGCTTCTCCGAAATGCTGGAAGGGTTTTCTGACCGGATTGAGCGGGACGACTGGATAGGTAGCGCCAAGCAGATTATTGACGGCACCTACAACTGGACAGAGCGTAAAAAGGCTCGTGATACCGCAAAAGGAGCGGCTAAGAAGTAATCTTGCCGGGCGTAAGCGCCCCGGGAACACCGTGCCGGAGTACCGGCACGGTGTTACTTGCCAACAGCCGCCTCAATGCGCGGAACTAATCCCGTAACGATGCAATCAAAATTGCTGATTGCTCGTTTCTGGAACCATGACAAACACTATTACATGCCCTGCGCAAGCCGGCCCTGCATCGGAGATATCCGATGTTTAAACGCAGGAAAACTGCCGATATTGAGCTGCTTAACTCGGGTTACAGGTATGCTCTGTCGTTGTCCGGTAACCAGCAGGATGCCGAAGATCTGGTGCACGATGCATGGATCAGGCTCGACAAACGCTACGGTGAATGCACCGAGAAAGCTCTACTGTTTCGCACAATCCGAAATTTGTACATAGACCAGTATCGCCGTCGTCAGATTATCCATTTTGTCGATGAGTCAGAGCAGTACCTGCCGGCAACGCCCGTTGATGCCGGTGTTCATTCCGAACTCGAAAAAAACTATATCGCTGCAGAAGAAATGCAGATTGCGCTCGAACGCCTGCGAGATGTTGAGCGCGAGAATCTTTATCTGTCGATTGTTGAAGGTTACACCGCAGACGAAATCGCCCGAATGACCGGTACCTCACGCGGTACCGTGCTGAGTCTGCTGCATCGCTCAAAAGCCAAGTTACGCAAGCTGCTGCGTGCCGACGATGACCACACCGGGGAGTCGAATGGTGAGCCTGTAATCACAGACAAACAGAAGGTAACGTCAGATCACAGCGACAACACAAACGTCGTTGAACTGAAACCAGGGAGAGCACGATGACGGATGATCCTGTAGATCAACGATTGTCTCAGCACTACCAGAGCAAAACACTGAACAGTGCCAGGCTTGAAAGTATATTGGTTGAATCGCAGC
This sequence comes from uncultured Granulosicoccaceae bacterium, assembly GCA_964481315.1. Lineage (GTDB taxonomy): Bacteria > Pseudomonadota > Gammaproteobacteria > Granulosicoccales > Granulosicoccaceae. Next base: position 4,427 of record CAYZVB010000261.1, on the reverse strand, counting down.
GCAACAGACAGCGTCGCAAGTTGCCAGTGTACGCCGCAGCTGCTGCCGTTTTGATGATGGTGGTGGGTGCAATGCACCAGTACGCGCTTAGTCATCAGCAGGTATCCATTGCACTTCGTGAAGCGGCTATGAATCACCTGAACAAGCTCCAGCTCGATGCGCAGGCAGAGTCGCTTGCAGAGTTGCAGCAGGGCCTTGGTGAACTGCCGTTTAAGCTCGAGCTGCCGGAGGGGATAATCTACAAAGAGCTGGCCCTGATTGGCGGTCGCTATTGCACCATCAGCGGTAACCTTGCAGCGCATTTAAAATTCGCTAGTCGTAAAAACGGCGAACAGCTTAGTCTGTTTATGACACCGAAGGCGACCGGCACTGACAAACTGTTTAGCGACCCCGAACAGGTCGAAGGAGTTGAGGTAAAGCTCTGGCAGGAAAAAGACGTGGTCTATGCGATGGCCAGGTCAGTGGAGAACAACCCTTGAGAATACCCGGTATCATTTTCAGTGCGCTGCTTGCCGGTACCTGCGTACTGCCTGCAGCGTTGGCAGAGCCCGCCAGTGAAGCACTACGACTTGAAATGCGTGAGGCCTTCGAAGCAAAAGGTGACTCGTACAGCCCGCGTACCGAACACTTTGACGATAACGGTGACCCGCGTTATTTCAACAGACTGATTTTTGAAGACTCCCCTTATCTGTTGCAGCACGCGCATAACCCGGTGAACTGGTACCCGTGGGGTGAAGAAGCCTTCAGGGTTGCCAAAGAACAAAACAAACCGGTTTTTCTGTCTATTGGTTATGCCACTTGTCACTGGTGCCATGTGATGGAACGGGAGAGTTTTGAAAATGAAGAAATTGCCGAACAGCTGAATCGCGATTACGTACCGGTGAAAGTCGACCGCGAACAGTTACCTGATGTCGATGCCACCTATATGACCGCCGTACAAATTCTAACCGGCAGTGGCGGCTGGCCGATGAGTACATTTTTACAGGCAGATGCAAAACCGTTTCATGGTGGTACTTATTATCCGCCGGCAATATTCACCGAACTGCTCGGTCAGGTTGCCGATGTGTGGCAGAACGATCAGCCACGGATTGCGGAGTTTGCCGAACAATTATCGGAAGCGGTATCCATTGGCAATGCACTGAGTGGCAGCGCCAGGGAAGTCGGTGACAGGGAAATTGCCAGAGCTCGTGCCGAGCTGCTTGAATCATTCGATGATCTGCAGGGTGGATTTGGTCCGGCACCGAAGTTCCCTCGTGAACCGGCACTGGCATTTCTCCTGGAACTTGCCCTGCGTGACAGTGACGCCGACGCACTGGAAGCGGCAAACTTTACGCTGCAGCGAATTGCAGCCGGCGGCATACACGATCACGTTGCCGGTGGTTTCCATCGCTATGCTGTCGACCCTGACTGGTTAATTCCGCACTTTGAGAAAATGCTATACAACCAGGCGTGGCTGGCTCGCTCTTACATGCAGGCTTACACCCTGACTGCAGATACTGAACACGCAAGAACCGCCCGGCGTGTACTCGATTACGTGCTGCGTGAGATGACCGGGCCGCAGGGTGGTTTTTACTCTGCTACCGATGCCGACTCCGATGGTGGTGAAGGGCGCTTTTTTATCTGGACGAAAGACCAGCTTGTGAAGGTGCTGGGTGAAGAGGACGCTAAGTTTGCCATTGATGTCTGGGGAGTAACCGATGACGGCAACTTTGAAGAAAGCAATATACTGCATCTGCAGGGGTCTATAGCTGAAGTTGCTGCTGACTTTAATCTAACCGCTGCAGGGCTTTCCGAAAAACTCGATACTTTCAGTGCAAAACTGCTTCCGGTCCGCAACACCCGCGAGCCGCCTCTGACTGATCGCAAAGTCATTACTGAGTGGAACGCCATGATGGCCACCACTTACATCAAGGCGTATGAGGTTTTTGACGAGCAGCGGTATCTCGATGCGGCCCTGAACGCTGTTAACTTTATCTGGCAGCACAATCGCAATAGTGATGCACATTTGTTCCGTGCGCACTTTAACGGACAGTCTTCTGTTGACGGCAGTCAGGCTGACTATGCCTACCTTGCTCAGGCTATGCTTGCGATATTTGATGTGACCGGGGACGACATCTGGATGACCCGCACCAAAGATTTGGTCAACGTAATGAATGCCGGGTTCTGGGACGATCAGCAAGGTGGGTACTTCATTGGCGGTGCCAGCGCCGGCGGAGCTGCATTGCCTTCCCGGCCGAAAGATTTATTCGATAACGCGGTGGCCACCGGAAATTCTATTGCGCTGCAGGTGTTAACCCGTCTGTGGCATCGCACTGGTGATAATCAATACCGCGAGCGAGCGGAAAAACTACTTAACGCTTTTGCCAGTAATCTCGAACAGGGAGCGTCGGCATATTCCTATCTGTTAGTTGGTGCGCTTGAGATGCTAAACGGAGAAAGTGGTGCCAGACACTTTGCCGGTCGTGGCAAAGTTAAAGTTGAGGCGCGCGCCACTGCCAATGGTGTTGAGGTAGATATAAACACAGCTCCTGGCTGGCATATTAATGCTGCACAGCCACTACAGGATTATCTGATAAAAACCCAACTTACCCTTGCCGGAGGCGAGACGCCTGCAAGTATTAATTACCCGTCTGCGGTCCAACGGGTGCTCGGGTTTCAAAGTGAAGAGCTTGCGCTTTACGAAGGCGATTTTTCTATCACAGCCTCTCTGCCTGACAGCGATGCCCCGGTACATGCACTGGAACTGCAGCTACAGGCGTGCAGCGATGAAATTTGCCTTGCACCCGAAACACTTAGTCTTAAAGTCACTGCATTCAAATAGGTGTGAGTGCAGCGTACCCCTTCCACCCTCGTCAACACTATATAACTGGAGATACACATGCGCAGGTTATTGATCACTGCACTTATGCTTTTCGGCATTGGCTTAGGCTCAGCAGCCAACGCCCAGCACAGCGGCTATCAGACGATTAGTCCACCGGTAGAAACTCAGGATGCATCAAAGGTAGAGGTGCTTGAATTTTTCTGGTTTGGCTGCCCGCACTGTTTTGCTTTTGAACCAACCATCAATGCGTGGGCCGAGACCAAGCCCGATCACGTAAACTTTGTTCGCGAAGCACCACCTCTAAACCCGCGCTGGTTGCCACACTCACAGGCCTACTATGCCTCTAAGGTGTTGCAGGTAGAAGAAGACTTTTTTGAGCCTTTCTTCAACGAAATTCACCTGCGTAAAAAACCGTTGAACGATCAGAAAAGCATTGCGAAATTTGCCAACAAGCTGCTTGGTATTGAAGAAGATCTGTTTATTAAAACCATGAACTCGTTTGAGGTTGATATGCACATACGTCGCGCTGTTAAGCTCGCGCAGGGCTCAGGCGTGCGAAGCGTACCATCTATTCTGGTTAACGGTAAGTACCTGACCAGTGGTTCGGTTGCCGGTAGCAATGACGCGGTCATTAATGTAATCAACGAACTGGTGGTACAGGAAAACGCCAGCTAACCTTGCTCCTTCGGCTGCTGCGCTGCAACCCCTTGTCGCTGTAGTGCAGCAGCCATTTTTACGTGGTAAATTTTCTAGCTGATCAAACGAATAGTCGCGCTCCACAAGTGCAATGCGAGTTGTATAGGAAGCGTACCATTGTCTGCGACCGTTCTTTTGCGCCCGCAAATGTTCAGCATGTTGCTTCCACTGTTTTATCGAATCAAGGTCACGCCAGTAAGACACCGTAATGCCGATCTCATTGCGTGCTGATTCAATACCCAGAAACCCGGGTTGTTGCCGGCCGAGCTGTACCATTTGCTCTGCCATCTCCTCATAGCCTTCTGTGTTATCCGTTGTGGTGTTGGTGAAGATCACCGCGTAATAAGGTGGTGCTGGTGTCTTTGCAATTTCACTCATAACACAGTCCTATCGTACGAGGGAATGATTACCGGTTGTGGTACAGGAAGCGCCCGATAAAATTCAATAGTAATTGAGCGGCGAGCGTCGAAGTGCTTCCGGCGTGATCATAGTCCGGTGCTACTTCTACCAGATCAACGCCAGCCACGGTGCCTCTGCGAGCCAGGCCATCAAGCAGTTCCAGTCCTTCATAGTAGGTAAATCCGCCATGGCTCGGTGTACCGGTGCCGGGTGCAATGGACGGATCAAAGCCGTCGATATCGATGGTAACGTAATAGCGGGCACCCGCTGGAATTCGTTCGAGCACTGCATCAACACCCATTTTGCGAAGCTGTCTTACCGACAGAATATCCGAGCCCATTTCACGTGCCGCTTCGTATCCGTCTCTGGCTGTGGACGAGACGTTGCGAATGCCAATCTGGGTGAGTCCGCTCACGTAGTCTTTTTCGGCCGCCCGGCGCATCGGGTTGCCGTGCCCGTAGCGCACGCCATGACGTACATCGACAAAGTCAAGGTGGGCGTCGAGTTGTAC
>CAYZVB010000260.1:6185-7983 GCA_964481315.1 uncultured Granulosicoccaceae bacterium | reverse complement strand
AAGCAGTACGTTGTCATACTTGTTTTTGACAAGACTTGTCCGAACCCTCTTTACAACAGGAGCCAATAAGTTGTTGAAAGGAGGCATACTGATCTCATTGCCCATCCCTTTTTCGATAATTTTCGGGTCATATTCGGCGGCAGCGGCAATTTGATCTGCCAAAGCACCATAACCTATCCGGTAGCGCAAATTGTCCAAATCGGTGAGTTCATTGAACTTCAGAATCATCGCTCCACCAACTTCTGAAGGGTACTTGCTCTCCAGAACTTCATGTCTGGGGCTAAAGGAAATTCCCCGGCTATAGAAATACTTTAGGAAAATATTTTCATCACGAGTGACTCCCATACGCCCTGCGATATAACCAAGATCAATGAAACTATTGATTCTGCGATTGTCGAACATTCCCACATATAACCAGTGGTCATATAGGTCCCGGGGACTTACCTCATCTAAACCCGCAACTTTTGAATAAACAACCGGGTCAAAGTACCGATTCGGCACAACCGATTGCGACCCTGCTGAGCTTGCCCATTCGAGCAGACACTCCCCGTCTATCTTGTTGGATCCGGTCACTTGTTTATAAAAATCTGCATCAAACAAACCGTTCCCTATTTTTTCTATCTGCCGTAGGTTGCTAACAAACCTATGAAACGAGTCAATAAATTTCGCACCAGAATCGATCAACGCCGAATCGGGAAGGAAGACTGAAGCAACTGACTCGAGACATCCACTGCGTTTAATCCACGCGCCGTCAGAAGTTTGACTGAGCTTAGTGAGTCTGGCGCTAAATTCTTGTCTCACCGCTAAAGTGTTAACACTATCGCCGCACAAGGTGCGGAATATTCTAAATCCCGGTTCAGAAAGATAATCCCGGAACCCGAATACCTGGCAGATAGCCTTTCTATTGATCGGCGGCTGACTCATGCTCAACTCTGACACTAGCGAGTCGATTGACTCAGACCGACTGCTTAATAACAAGTGTTTTAGTGGTTCAATCGGAGGAGTATCAAACGACCTGATGTTGTAATTATCACTTACATAAGTACTTGGATTAAATCGTACTGAGGGAGCTTTACCATTTCTCCACCCATGACGTGCATAGTGAACTATCGGGCTGACCTCGGATTTCACATGAGGGTTCGACTTCAGATACCACTGAGCGTCGAAATAGCGATTCGGATTACGGTTTTCCCGTATTCCAATAGCGCAGTAATGCTCCAGCGGCGACATCCCGGAATTTGAGACATCGGGATAACTCTGCGAATACCATTGGGCATCAAATAACCCGGTTTTCTCCACTTCATAGGCCGCGACTACAGTTGCCTCATAAGAGGGAATGATATCACGGTTACCATGAAGCCAGTCGTAAAGCGCATCTTTTAGTTCAACTGCCGCGTGCTCTTTTATATAAGCTACAGGCGAGAAATCTGGCGCTGGCAAATTACCTCTGAATCTACCCACATCTATATAGTGTAAAAGGCAACACTCACCACCACTTCCATCGGTGAGATACTTTTTACGGTACCAGTGGGGATTAAAGTACTGATTCGGAAATCTGTTATTTCTCTCTCCATGCCTAAGGTAATGCTCAAGACAGCTTTCGCCACCTTCAACAGTCCAGGGGTATTGCTCTACATACCAGCGAGAGTCAAACAGACCCGACGCCTTGATACGAGCACGCGCATCTAACTCAGAAGAAAGAGCAGTTTGTGTCATCAATACACTCGCCAGACAATCAGTGACTCTGTCACCCGCTAGGCAGCAGCTTTTAACTCAACACCCAGCAGATTCTTGAAAT
>CAYZVB010000260.1:0-6154 GCA_964481315.1 uncultured Granulosicoccaceae bacterium | reverse complement strand
GTAGGAGACCAGTCCAACTCCTTTTTTGCTACGGAGATATCGGGCTTTCTCTGAGTCGGGTCGTTAACAGGCAGCGGCTTGTGTATTATTCCCGCGTTTTGCGCGACCTTGCTTTGCACCAGTTCTGCGAGTTCGATCATGGTGAATTCTATTGGATTCCCTATGTTTACCGGCCCGATGAATTCATCACCACTATTCATCGCACGTATAATCACCTCAACCAAATCATCCACGTAACAAAATGAGCGGGTTTGAGTACCCTCACCGAAAAGCGTGATTGGCTTACCCAACAAGGCCTGGACAATAAAATTCGACACCACACGTCCGTCGTTCGGGTGCATTCGTGGTCCGTAGGTATTGAAGATACGAACCACCTTGGTTTGTACGCCGTGCTGACGATGGTAATCAAAGAACAGGGTTTCGGCACAACGTTTACCTTCGTCGTAACACGATCTTGGTCCTATCGGGTTCACATTGCCCCAATAGGTCTCAACCTGCGGATGCACAATCGGGTCGCCGTACACTTCACTGGTTGATGCCTGTAAGATTTTTGCACCCGTGCGCTTGGCCAGGCCAAGCATGTTTATCGCACCGTGGACACTGGTTTTGGTGGTCTGTACCGGATCGTGCTGATAGTGAATCGGCGACGCCGGACAAGCCATGTTGTAGATTTCATCTATCTCAAGATAGAGCGGAAACGTCACGTCGTGACGGATAAGCTCGAATCGGGGGTTATCAAGCAGGTGCAGGATATTTTGCTTGGTACTGGAATAGAAATTATCGACACAAATCACCTCGTGGCCTTCGCCAAGCAGTCGGTCACACAGATGCGAACCGAGGAACCCGGCTCCTCCCGTGATCAGGATTCTCTTCTGTTTCCATGGAGAGATTGCGTCGACAGCGCGAGTTGAATTGATTGACATTGATGTTCCGAAATCTGGCGAACGCCGGTCATCGCAAAGGTCATACCAAAACAGGGAAAAATAATTGGTTATGCCGTTATTCGTTAGCCTGCTTTTTGCTTATGGGTTCGGTTACTGTTGAAAACACTCAATTGTCTTACCCACGGAATCATCGATGATCTACCGCGTCCATGTTCTTTTTTCCACGGTTTTACTGCTGCTGGCAAGTAGCATGTCTGCCAGAGCCGACATTATCCAGATACCGCTTAGCGGCATCGGGTCAGTGCCGTCGTCCGCCGAACTCTCGGTCAGTCCGGCACTGCTTACTCTCGGTGATGTCGAGATCGGGTCACAGAAGTCTCAGGAGTTTTCTATTTCCTATTCAGGAGACACCAGCACCGGACCTGCAGAGATATACTCCGTCGAGGTAAGCGGTGAGGATTCCTATGACTTTACCAGCGACTACGGTGGTTACTCCGCCTTAGAAAACGGCCAGAGCGTCAATTTTTCAGTCACCTTCAGCCCTACCACGCTCGGCAGCAAAAAGGCGTTTTTAAGAATCGAGCACAACGGCGGCAATTCGCCTCATATTGTGTTGCTGACCGGTGAAGGCATCGATATACCTACCAGTGAGCTAAAAGTGTCGTCTGCCGAACTGGATTTCGGTAGTGTTGAGACTGATCAGACGAAGAACGTTCAGTTCACGCTGACCAACCAGGGTGAAGCAAACTACCCGGTAGTTAACATCTACAACGTGATTGTGTCCGGAGACTCAGCGGACTCGTTCTCAACTGATTTTAACAACGTCGTTACTATTGAACCCGGGCAGTCAATCACAATCAACGCCAAGCTAACTTCTGGCGTGGCTGGCAATAAGGTCGCTCAGCTGTCTATCGAACACGATGGCTCCAACCCTGCGATTAAAGTCAACCTGACCGGCAAGGTGACTGTACCAGTCGTTACGGATACTCCGGAGCCGGCAATCGAGCCAAAGTTTCTATACACCAAGCTAAAGCAGGTAGGCCCGAAAAAGCCAACCACGCTGCAGTTCGGACCGGACGGCAAGCTGTACGTGGCTGAAAGAGATGGTGTGATCTATCAGTACACCGTCAACCGCAATGGAAAGAACAATTACACTGCAACACAAACGCAAACGATTAACCTTATCACGAACATCCAAAACCATAACGATGACGGCACGCAGAACAACGGTGTTAAAGGTCGTTTGGTCACAGGATTACTTGTCGCGGGAACGGCAGCTAACCCGGTCATCTATGTTACCTCTGCAGACCCACGTATGGGTGCCGGTCCGTCTGGCAACGATTCCAACCTTGATACCAACTCGGTTATCCTCTCGCGGCTGACTCAAAACGGTAATAACTGGAACAAAAAAGATCTAATCCGCGGGCTGCCCCGCTCTGAAGAAAACCATCAGGGCAACGGCATGCAAATTACTAAAGACGGCAATACGCTATACCTGGCGATGGGCGGGCATACCAACATGGGTGTACCTTCGAACAACTTTGCCCGCATACCGGAATATGCGCTGAGCGCTGCCATTGTTGAAATTGATCTGCAACAAATTGGCAACAACACCTACGACTTACCAACACTGGATGATGAAGACAGGCCCGGCGCCGATGATCAGAATGATCCGTTCGGCGGCAACAACGGCAAGAACATGGCAATTCTTGAAAACAACGGCCCCGTTGAAATTTACTCTCCCGGTTTTCGCAATGCCTACGACATTGTTCTGACAGATACCGGAAAAATGTACACCGTTGACAATGGCCCGAACGCCGGTTGGGGTGGTACACCTAACGGCAACTGCCTGAACAACTACAAAGATGGCGGATCAACGTACGGTGATGGCCTGCACTACATCGACAAGAAAGGCTACTACGGCGGCCACCCAAACCCGACCCGTGGTAGTAAAAACAATACTTTTAACGATTCAAACCCGCAGTCTCCCATTGAAGGAGGTGCAAACGGCGAAGAGTGCAATTTCAAGGTACCAGGCAATGGCGACGGTGCACTGCACGTGTTCAATTCATCCACCAACGGCCTTGATGAGTACACCGCGAGCAATTTTGGCGGCGCAATGAAGGGCGATCTGCTGGCCTGTAGCTTTAACCGCAACGTCTACCGGGTGCAACTCAACAATGCCGGCAACAAGATATCCGGCCTGGACAAATTGTTCACTGAGCTGGGAACCCCGCTGGATGTAACAGCACAGGGTGACAACGACACTTTCCCGGGCACTATCTGGGTCGCAGACTACGCGCAAAACGCTATCCATGTCTTTGAACCTGAAGACTACTGATCAAAACATATGACGAATCGATCAACTGTCCGGCTGACAGTTGGTCGCATGCCTAAAGATTGACATAGAAATGCCGATTCTCACGGTTTGTGGACAGACCACCTGCGAGAGAACTCGACACAAATGTTATTCGTCAAATCGTTCGGCAATTTACCAATTATACGAAAGTCCGGCACCAGAGCAGTACTGGCTGTGTCACTCCTCGCAGTGTTGTCAGCCTGTGACGCGATAAACGCCGAGAAAGAATCAAAAGAAGATACCAGCGAACCTGCCTCAGGGTTACCTGTTGTGCTGGTCGAGGACCCGGCGCCTTCCGTAGGCTTCGGTACACTGCCGGCGCTGTCGTTGTCAGATCCAAACTTTCTTGGCGATCACTTCTCCGGAAGCGGTGCCTGCGGTGTTTGCCACAACGATATGATCGATGATGAAGGCAAAGATGTCTCGATCGAAAATTCGTGGGAAACCAGTACCATGGCAAATTCGGCACGTGACCCCTACTGGCGTGCGAAAGCCGCAGCCACACTGAAAAACCACCCGAATCTGAAAAAGAAAGTCGACGACACGTGCACCCGGTGCCACGCACCAATGGCGAACGAAGCAGCCAAGAAGGACGGTGTAGAGTGGACGTTCGCCAGTGACGGGTTCAAATCAACCGACCCTTACTTTGATCATGCGATGGACGGTGTCAGTTGCACACTGTGCCATCAGATTGAAGACACCGGCATTCTCGGTACGGAACAAAGTAATTCCGGCAACTTCAGCATTGCAACCTTTCCTGACGGCGAAAAAGAAAACCGCCCTGCTTACGGGCAGTACGCCGATCCAATTGGTGCGTACATGATTGCAAACTCGGAGTTCACACCGAAATACGGCCCGCACTTGAGCGATTCATCAGCCTGTGCTGTGTGCCACGACCTGAAAACACCGAAGCTCGACGAAAACGGCGACATTATCCCCAACCCGATCGAAAACCAGTTTCAGGAACAGCAAACCTACACAGAGTGGCAAAATAGCGACTACCGCAACGGCGGTACAAGCGCTGCTTCCTGTCAGGCGTGCCACATGCCGAAAATCGATACCACCGTAACGCTGGCTTCCTCCGGTACGGATATACGCCGCCCTGACTTCTCTCAGCATACTTTTCTGGGCGCTAACACAGTGATGCTCGACATGTTCCAGAACTTCAAAACTGAGCTCGGTATTCAGGCGGAGGGTTTTCCAGCTGCCATTCAGCGCAACCGGGAGTTCCTGAAGACATCTGCGGACCTTGAGATCATGGGTACCAGAAACGAAGAAGACGAAATAGTAACGACGCTCAAAATTACCAACCATACCGGCCACAAGCTGCCCAGTGGCTACCCGTCACGACGTGTGTTTGTACACTTTGTGGTTCTCGACGCAACCGGTGCCGTGGTGTTTGAATCAGGCAGGATCAATCCCGACGGCAGTATTGAAGGTGTTGACGGCGACAGGAACTACAACCTGTATGAGCCTCACTACAATTCAATCAACAGCGAAAACCAGGTCCTGGTGTACGAGGCTATTATGGCCGACATTCAACACAACGTGACACACTCACTGGTTGAAGGCGTCCGCTACCACAAAGACAACCGATTGACGCCAAAAGGCTTCGACAAAACACTGGTTGACAACGACATTGCCGTGGTTGGGCAGGCCAACCTTGACGACAACTTCAACTCCGGTCTGGACTTTTTCGAATACCGGGTGAAAGTACCGCAGGGTGATTATTTTATCCTTGCAGAACTGGTGTATCAGCCACTGGCATTCGGGCATCTGGAGTACTTGTTCAAAGATACCGATCTGCCGGAAGTAGATCAGTTCAAGACCATTTACGATGCCACTACGCTCAAATCAGAAATAATTTCGAGCGTGATTGCTACGCACAGCGTGCCCTAGCGAACCATACCGGGCGGTAATATACCCCCGACGACAATCATTATGTGACCGACCGCACACGGCGCTGCAGCCGTGTTCGGCAAAATAACGGTGGGTATTTGTCCCACCGGTCTTTTTGACCAGCCTTTTTTTCTCACTGGTCAAAAGACTATGTTTACAAGATTTATTATTACAGTCGCAGTTGCGCTATTTGCCACCAACGCCCTGTCGGCATATCGCAACAACGTCGATCTGATCTCCCTCCACTATGATCACGCACCGGACCGTGACGATGGCCATGCGACCGTCGCAGGCCTTATGGTTACGACGCGCTTTGGCATCACTCCTCACGTTGTCAGCGGCACGTACGGCCAGGGCAACAGCCACCGCTATGTCAGCGCCGCAGAGGCTGTTATGCAGGCCACATGGGGTAACGGCTGGGTCAACGCACACGCAAGCCGCACTGCTGCAGTAAATACAACCGCCGACAAATGGCTTGGCACCCTAAACAGCGGTGGAAACGTATTTGTTGCCGAGGGCGGCCAATCGGACTTCTCCGCGGCTGTGGTACGAAACATCCGGGCCCGTTCAAGCGTTGATACCCGGGCAAGAATAACGATTGTTCAGCACAGCGACTGGAATGAACGCCAGGCCAACCCGGCAGACCTCACGTACGTCAGAAACAATACCGACTACATCAAAATTGCCGACGGGAACCTGGTCAACAGTACCGCTGATCTTTTTCAGGGCAGCAGCAGCTTTGTTGCTACTGCACGCTCGAGCCGTTTTTCAGATGCATGGAATGCTGCATTCGCCTACCTCAATCCAAATCAGAAACTCGACTTTTCAGATACTGTCGAGCTATTGCATATTCTGGACATCGGTAAAGACCAGGTGGCAACCGTCAACGATTTCGCAGACGAATTTTTCCAGGATCCGATTGTGGATTTAAACACCAACACTGCAACTGATACCGACACTGCAACTGATACCGACACTGAAGCAGATACCGACACTGAAGCAGATACCAGCA
>CAYZVB010000259.1:0-8023 GCA_964481315.1 uncultured Granulosicoccaceae bacterium | reverse complement strand
CCATCAGCCTGGAAGACATCGAACACTTCGCACACTTCACCGGCGACACTTTCTATGCACACATGGACGAAGAAGCCGCTGCCGCCAACCCGTTTTTCCCCGGCCGTGTCGCTCATGGTTATCTGTTGCTTTCATTCGCAGCCGGGTTGTTTGTCGACCCCGACCCAGGTCCGGTGCTTGCCAACACCGGACTGTCAGACCTGAGCTTTCAAAAACCGGTAGCCGCCGGCGACAGCATTCGCGTGTCACTGACTGTGCAGTCAAAGAAAAAGCGCAATGACGAATACGGCGAGGTGCGCTGGCATGTCATGCTGCGCAATCAGAACGACCAACAAGTCGCAAGCTATCAGCTGCACACAATGAACGCGCTTTAACCTGGTGGTAGAGCGGCTTGAATCCGTACTGCAGGAACTGCGTGATGAAAACTCACTCAAAACCTGGTCGGTAATCGTCACCTTTTTTGGTGATTCAATCGCCCCTCGCGGCGGGGCGGTTGCCACCAGCACCGTGCAGGAAGTCATGGCGACACTCGGCATTGGCAGCGGTGCGGTTCGCACTGCACTTTCACGACTGTGTAAAGACCAGTGGATGGAACGCACCCGCAGTGGTCGCAGCAGTTTTTACCGGCTCTCCGTCAGCGGGCAGCAGGAATTTACTAACGCCGCTACCACCATTTATCAGACCCCGGCCACCACCGCCAGCGGCCCGCACGATACAGTGATCATCATCGCCAACCCTGATCAAGAATTGCCCGCAGAGTTACTCGACCACAGCGCGCAGCTTTCGGGCCCTAACGCCTGGCTGGCACGTAGCACTGACGTAAACTTCAGTGCGCTCAGCAAACTCGGACATCTGGTGGCACAACTGGAAAACGACATGCTACCCGACTGGGTTAACAGGCAGCTATTACCGGAGCACATGGCCAGGCGCTATTCCGTACTGACAAAGCGGATTCAGAATCTTGCGCAGGAAAAGATCAGCAGCCCGATCGACGCACTGGCGATTCGCACATTGCTTATTCATGAGTGGCGACGGGTTCGACTGAGACACAGCACGGCTGCGGCGAGGTTTAGCGATATCGACTCTCCCGACTCACAGTGCCACCGGCAGGTGGCAGACTTTTACCGTGCGCTTAACCCGTACGCAGAACAATGGCTCGACACAAAAGCACAGGGGCCTCACGGCCCGCTGCCGGTTTCAGATATCGAAATCAACGCCCGATTTCGCTAGACTGCGTATCGACTCAGTAAATAATGAGCGGTTGAGGACAAACGGTTGACACCTGACGAACTCGCGCAACGCAGCGCAGAAGCGATGTGGGGCAATGACGATGGCAGTAAGAGTATCGGCATATCCCTCGACAGCGTCGCTCCGGGCACCGCTACCGTATCCATGATGGTCGAAAAAAGACACACTAACGGCCACGATATCTGTCACGGTGGATTTATTTTTACCCTGGCAGATACTGCCTTTGCGTTTGCCTGCAACAGCTACAATCAGGTAGCAGTGGCGCAGCACAACACCATTACCTTTGTGGCACCCGGCAAACTCGGTGACAAACTCACTGCCGTCGCCACAGAAACACAGCGTGGCAAGCGCTCGGGCATATACGATGCCACCGTGGTAAACCAGAACAACGAAACCATTGCGATATTCAGAGGCAACTCCAGAAACCTCAACGCGACCGTTATAGCAAACACGAATTTGTCGCCGGACTAACACTTACAAATCCGGGTGAATGTAGTCTCTCACCCGTTATGACAGGACTCCCCAATGCAACATGCTTTCATTTGTGAAGGTTTAAGAACTCCAATCGGACGTTTCGGTGGCGCGCTTGCCACGGTCCGTCCCGACACGTTGCTTGCAGACGTTATACATTCATTAATCAACAACGTTGGTGCATTAAACCCTGAATACATTGACGATGTTTATATCGGCTGTGCCAATCAGGCCGGTGAAGACAATCGCAACGTGGCCCGCATGGCTGTGCTGCTTGCAGGGTTGCCGGTCAGTGTACCGGCCATGACCGTCAACAGACTGTGCGGCTCGGGGCTTGACGCAGTAGGTATGGCAGCACGCTCTATTGCCGCCGGAGAAGCCGACTTAATTATTGCCGGTGGTGTCGAAAGCATGACCCGTGCACCCATGGTCATGCCAAAGGCCGAAGCTGCCTTTTCACGCAACGCCGAAATCTATGACACAACGATTGGCTGGCGGTTCGTTAACCCTGCACTCAAAAATGCCTATGGCATCGATTCTATGCCGGAGACAGCAGAAAACGTTGCAACAGAATTTGGCATCATGCGGGAAGATCAGGACCTCTTCGCACTGCGATCACAAAAGCGTGCAGCGCAGGCAATTGAGTCCGGCCGACTGGCCATGGAAATTCAGCCGGTAAAGATTCTGCAAAAAAAGAAGGAACCGGTGGTTTTCTCTACCGACGAACACCCGCGTGCCACCACAATAGAAAAGCTCGCCTCGCTTGGCACACCGTTTAAAGCCAATGGCTGTGTTACTGCCGGTAATGCCTCCGGCGTTAACGATGGTGCGGCCGCCATAATCATTGCCTCTGAAAAAGCCGTTGAAAAATACAGCCTCAACGCAAAGGCAAGAATCACCGGCATGGCCACCGCCGGTGTAGAACCCAAAATCATGGGTATCGGTCCGGCCCCCGCCACCCAAAAGCTTCTCGAAAGGCAGCAGCTTAAAATTTCCGATATCGATGTGATCGAACTTAACGAAGCATTTGCCGCACAGGCACTGGCCGTCACCAGGGAACTCGGTCTGCCTGACGATGCCGAACACGTAAACCCGAACGGTGGCGCTATTGCACTTGGCCACCCGTTAGGCATGTCCGGTGCCAGACTGGCGCTCACAGCGGCATTTGAACTCAAGCAACAAAAATTGAAACGCGCTCTGTGCACTATGTGCATTGGCGTCGGTCAGGGTATCGCCTTAACCATGGAACGTGCATCGTGACAGACTACCCCGAATTCGACGATCCAAGAGAGCGCCCCCGCTACGTCGGCCTGCCTACGTTTCTACGCGCACCTTACCGCGAAGATATGTCTGACACCGATGTCGGTATTATCGGTGTACCTTACGACGGCGGTGTAACCAGTCGTCCGGGTGCTCGTCACGGGCCGCGGGAAGTACGTAATCAGTCAACGCTTATTCGCATGAAAAACCAAACTACCGGCGTTGCTCCACACGAACTTTGCAGAGTGTCAGAC
This sequence comes from uncultured Granulosicoccaceae bacterium, assembly GCA_964481315.1. Taxonomy (GTDB): domain Bacteria; phylum Pseudomonadota; class Gammaproteobacteria; order Granulosicoccales; family Granulosicoccaceae. Next base: position 4,790 of record CAYZVB010000259.1, on the reverse strand, counting down.
ATTGGCGATGCCTGGGTTCCATCTCCCTTTGAACTCGAGCGCAGTCACCGCGCCATCCAGGAGACGTTCAATAAAGTTGTCAGCACTGGCATTGTGCCGGTATCTGTCGGCGGTGACCATTCGGTGTCACTGCCAATACTGCGCGCACTGGCGGCAGAGGCACCGGTCGGTATGGTTCACATAGATGCGCACTGCGACACCGGCGACGACTACATGGGTTCGAAATTTCATCATGGCGCACCGTTCAGTCGCGCTGTTGAAGAGGGGTTGCTCGACCCGAAGCGCACCATTCAAATCGGCATACGCGGTGCGCTGAATGACTTAAACCTGTGGAAGTTTAGTCACGACAGCGGTATGCGTGTTGTCTACATGCACGACTTTCACAGCATGGGTATGCAAAGCGTTATTGATGAAATACATCGTGTTGTCGGTGGCGGCAAGGTCTATATAAGCTTCGATATAGACAGCCTCGACCCGGCGTTTGCACCGGGCACAGGCACACCTGAAATTGGCGGGCTTTCAACCCTCGAAGCACAGCAACTCATTCGCGGTTGCAGCGGCCTCGATATCATCGGCGCTGATATGGTAGAGGTGGCACCACCGTTTGACCCGGCGGGCACCACAGCGCTTGCCGGTGCCGGAATTTTGTTTGAACTATTATGTGTGGTCTGTGAAAGTGTTGCTCGCAACAAGGCTGCGTAGTGCCAGTGGGTTGTTTGATAAGTATGGTGACTGAATTTTCATAGTGACAGTCGTCAGTTCAAGGCAAAGAATCGCAGTCGTATTGGGATACTTCAAGATTTTTTACCGCAGAAATAGCAGCTGTCACGAAGAAAATAGTTACCTTATTTGTCACGCAGCCCACCAGCTACACTGCTTCACGGTACAGCGCCTGACACAAACAGTGAACGCCGCCACCACCGAGCGTAAACATAGACATATCCGGATCATAAACTTCAAAACCAAGCGCCCGCATATTGGCGTTTAATTCCGTAGCGCCTTTCATTGACAACACTTTGTTGTTACCCAGCGCCACCAGATTCACTCCCAGATCACGCGCCTCCCTGTACGGCACATCGACAAATTCGAATTGCCAGTCACGCAGTTGCTGCACCACCCACGGTTCCAGTGCATCGGTACAGGCCACCAGCAACTTCTCGGCAAGCGGAACCACTAAACCATCCATGTGTACAAACTCGCGACTGATCGGTGCAGTCACCGCTTCCCAGCCCTCTGCCCTGACAAACTCGGCAACCTGCTCTGAGCCTTCTTTTTCAGAGCGCTCACCGCAGTAACCAATAAGCACCTTACCTGGCTCAAGTATGACAAAGTCTCCGCCTTCAAAGTGACCGGCGGTGGCATACTTCCAGATAGGTATATTGTTGCTTTGATAAAAGTTAATCGCAGTAACGTAATCGGCTCGTCTTACTTTCAGTTGCATGTGACATATCAATGCACCCCACGGTGTCATCGCAGAGCTGTCGCGTGCAAAAAAATTGCGATGCAGCACCGGGTCGGATTCAAGGTAATGACAGGTAACACCATTAGCTTCGTAAATGGACACCATTTCAGCATGCTGCGCCATCGCGGTTTGCAGATCGAATTTCACACCGGTTTTGTGTGCATTGTTAAGGGTTCTGGCGATTAACGGTCCGGCTTCCACCCACTGAAAGTACTCGGGCACGCCAAGCAGTACATCCGTCAGTGGCGCATAGTCGTTGTTAATGCCCCATCGCTCGCAGGTTGCAGGGTTATCAGAGCTCATATTGAATCCTTCGCAGGGTGACAGGGAATTCTGACCCAAATCACCTGTCATAGCCATAAGGAATACTGTCCCGGTGCGTCAGTCGTTCAGGTAACAATTTTGCGTAAATCGACGCAATTTTCACTCAACAACAAGCATTGGAAGCAGCAACGCAGTAGTGAAACCTAACCAAACCGACTAAGTTTTCCACTGCGAGCCCGGAACGTGTAATCTCAACTATACTCGAAAGACGTCTATTTCCGACCACAAGGAATTTTAATGAGTAGCCCAAATACGCTTTTTATCCTGTCAAAGCACGGACTGAAGCTCATCGATAAAAAGGGCATCTGCGAATCCAGCATGTGGGCTTTGTCGGATGAAGAAGAAACCATGAAGTATCTTTCGCTGCACCGCTCAAAGTCAGACAGAGCATTTAAGGGTGGCGAAATACTCGGCGTCCGTGAGGCCACCGATGAAGAAATCATCGAACACCACAAAGCACTCAACAAAAGTGACCCTGAAAGCGCACCGGAAAAAACCAAAAGCCGAAAGATAATTACTTTCCAGATTGATCGTGGCTGGCACGCCCTATGGCCTGAAGAAGCCCGTAAAAATCCAATGGCTCACAAAGGCATTGGGCACGTTGCGTACGAAGCGGAAACAGAATAAAACACGCGCAGTTGCGAAAGCACAAGAATACGTACTTCTACGCACAGCAACTCAATAGGTAACCACTGCTATAAACCGTAAATAATAGAGTTGAAAACGGTTGCAGACGGCAATTTGTCGCAAATTTTCAGGTTATTTTCACCAGTCCGTAGCAGTACGGTGGTTTTTTCGCAAAGCAAGGCTACACAACACTTTCACTGCCTGGAACACAGTTTCAGATGGTACAGTGTTTAACTTGCGTTTAAATCAATGCTATCGCTTTACGATTTATCTGTTATCTTATTCGTGGATATGTTACGTCCACAGTTAAGCAATTATCAGGATTGAAAGCAAGATGAGTAAAGGTACGGTCAAGTGGTTCAACGCAGATAAGGGGTATGGTTTTATCACTCCCGAAGACGGCGGCAAAGATCTGTTTGTGCATCACTCTGAAATACAAGCTGGCGGCGGCTTCGCCACACTGAATGATGGCCAGGCAGTCGAGTTTGAAGTTGGCGAAGGACAAAAAGGTCCATGCGCCACTAACGTTGTAGCACTTTAAGCACAACCGATGTAAAAGCGGGAGGCTGGATCTAAGCCTCCCGTTGATAGTTCCACCTACAGCCACCCGGCTGCCGGTATCGCAGTGACTAACAGGCTGCGCACTCTTCTCCTCAGAAGCATACTTCACTAACGACTGCTCCATTGCCGCACCACCAGCGCTGCGAGCATGCCATTCCCTTCCGACGTTCTTGCCTGTTGCACCAGCGCTATGCAATGGTTCATTCACCGCGGTAAAACCAGTAGACTCGCTTTGTCACCTAATTACTGAGAGGGAACACCATGCTGCTTCTGGTTACTGGATTAATACTATGGACCGCTGCGCACCTCTTCAGAAGCTGCACACCGGACCTTAGAGAATCTCTACAGACTAAACTCGGCAATGGCGCTAAGGGCGTGATGGGTGTCATTATTCTGATTTCACTGGTACTGATGGTCATCGGCTACCGCAATGCAGACTTTGTTCATATCTGGTCACCACCTTTCTGGCTGGTTTATGTCAACAACGTACTGATGGTTATTGCGTTGTACATGTACCTGACTACAGCCACACAACCCGGTACCGCGTTTGTCTTTGGCAATATGAAAAACCCGCAACTTACCGGCTTTAAAGTCTGGGCATTTTCACATCTGCTGGTCAACGGTGATCTTGCATCGATTCTGTTATTTGGCGGACTGTTGGCGTGGGCCGTTTTACAGGTCATTTCGTCAAAGCGCGTGGCGTCACTGGTTAATCGAAACGACGCACCAATAAGCTCACCATGGATTCATCTGTTGCTGGTAGTGGCTGTACTAATTGGTATTGCACTGGTACACAACTGGTTAGGGGTGTATCCGCTGGCAGCGTAAACAACGCAGCAGCGTTGCAACATATGATTAGGTGTGGCGGTGATTTGCCGCCAGCACAGCCTCAATAAACAACTCAGTCTGCTCAACATCAATCCAGCGCAGCACAGCAAGCACCCGGTTAACCGGATCGTGCCAGACTAACTGCCCGCCAATTCCCATCGCAAAGTAGCTTTCCGTTGAAGCTGCCCTGCTCACAGCATGGTCAGTATTCAGCCAGAAAAATCCACCGTACCAGGGCGCAATATCGCACGGTGCTAGCAGTTGTTCGATCCACCCGGTGCTAAGCAACTGCCTGCCCTGCCACGTGCCTTTATTTAGCATCAGCTTTGCGAGTAGCAACTGATCACTGGCCGAGATCACCACACCTCCGCCCCAGTGTCCTCCACCCGGTACACTCTGCAGTCTGTTGCCGTTATCTATCTCAACCCAGCTGTTGTCATAACCATGCCATTGCCAGTCTGACGATGCGCCGAGCGGCTGCATGATTGCCTCGGCAAAGACTTCGGGTAACGATTGTCGAAACAAACGCATCAGTACCAGTGAACACTGATTTATCCTTACATCGTTATACTCCCAGTAGGTACCAGGTGCGGACACACTGCGACGCTGCCCTTTCTGCTTACCGGAAGCAACCGGCTGCATGCTAACCGTTCGATAGTGATCAACCTGATCGGGGATACCAAAACACGTGCCCGACCATTCACTGGTAAATTGTAAAAAGTGGCGCCATGTAATGCCTTTATTGTGATTGTCGGTAAAACCTTCAGTAGTGACATTGTGCTGCCTGAGCGTATCAATGACTCTATCGTCGAGACTGCCAATCAAGCCCCTGTCGAAGGCAACACCCGCCACCATGGCAAGATATGATTTAGTTACACTGAAGGTCATGTCTGCACGTGTAACATCACCCCACTGACATTTCACTTCACCATCCACTTCCACAATACCGCAGGCATCACCGCGCTCGAATACCGGCCCGATCAAACGA
>CAYZVB010000258.1:7825-8064 GCA_964481315.1 uncultured Granulosicoccaceae bacterium | reverse complement strand
GCGCTTGCCGGTAGCGCCGGTGCAATCGATGACGGCAGTTTCATTGTGATGATGTCGGCGGTCGGTTCAGCGCTGCGTGAAGTTGAAAACCCGGTAGTAAAAAGCATGAACTACCGTTCCGGCAAACTTGATATCGAGCTTGAAACCGCGTCGCTGCAGGATATCGACAAAATTAAATCCAAACTCGAAGTAGATAAAAAACTGGTTGCTGATGTCAGGTCTGCCAACAAGGACAACGA
>CAYZVB010000258.1:0-7792 GCA_964481315.1 uncultured Granulosicoccaceae bacterium | reverse complement strand
CACCGTCGGTATTGCCGATCGCACGGCAACGGTTGAAGCACAGCAGAAAAATCTGGCATGGATGCAACAACAGTCAGCCATTGTAAAACGCAGTGGTGGCGGCAACAGTGGTGGCACCACCCGACAGCCGATGCCGCAGGCACCTTATCTGTTGCTCGACGGTGCAATTCGCGAGAAAAAAATTGCCGAACCCGAGCGCGTTACTCCGGATGGAACGCAGGGCGCGCGCGCGCAGATATCTGATGTCGAGTTCGACAAACTACTGGAAGTACTGGGGACGCTTGACGCCCGCTACGGACTATCAATTACCACCATGAATGTCAGTAAAAAAACCGAAGGGCTGGTTAACGCGCGTTTCAGTCTGGAGGTTGAGCAATGAGAATAATCGGGTACCTGTTTCTTTTTATTATCGCTTTTGCGGTAACGGTGGTGTGGAAGTTTCCGGCCGCAGGTGTGCTGCCGCACGTCAGTACTCATCCGGTAACGGTGGCCGGTGTATCCGGCAGCATCTGGAGTGGCACCGCGCAGCAGGTGCAGCCACCGAACCCGGCCCTGCTTGCAGAGAACGTTAAGTGGCGTTTTCAGCCGGCGGCGCTGATGTCCGGCAATACATCGGCAAATCTCGACTTCGAAATTCTCGGTGGTAGTGGCAACGGTAACGTGGCACGCAACATCACCAGCGGCGATGTCACTGTGACTGATGGCAGTTTTCGCATGCCTGCTGTCAACCTAGGACAGTTTCTGCCACTGCCGATTGTTGATTTTGGCGGTAACCTGATCGCCGATATTGAGACACTTGAACTGGAAAACAATCTTCTAAAAACCACTCGCGGCACGGTTATCTGGCGCAATGCCGAAGTCACTGGTGGACTGCAGGCGGCGTTGGGGCAGGTGGTAGTCGATGTTGTGCCGCAACCGATCGATGGCAAGCCCGCACATATCGCAACACTATCAAGCAAAGACGGAGATCTGGAACTCGACGGTGAGGTGCAAATTGATATCAACGGAAACTACCGTGCAGATATTAAACTCAAGCCTACCGCTACAGCGAACCAGGGGCTGACTGGTGCACTTGGTTCACTTGGCCCCATCGCCAGGCGTGAATCCGATGGCAGTTACCGTATACGCAACAATGGAAACATCAGAAACTTGATGTAAGTCTATTTGCATGTCGTTTGGTGATGCTTGTTTACACTTTGATTGGCACTCAAAGTGTAGATTACTCACCCATGGACCGGGCGCTTACGGCTGAATGCAATCATTCGGTTGCCGTCACAGTTCTTAATAAAACAAACAACACGGTCAACGCTGTACAGCGATGAATGCATTGGCATTAAAAAACACCGACCCGGACTTCGAGACAGTATGCGGGTCGACTATTGAATCGACTATTGAAATTGCCCGTGCGGCGGGTGAGAAAATACTCGAATACTACGAGTCCGAGTTAAGCGTTGTCGCCAAAGACGACGACACACCCCTGACTGAAGCTGACCTTGCTGCTAACAGAATTATTATTGAGCAGTTGCGTCAGATGACGCCTGACATTCCAATTCTGACCGAAGAGTCGTGCAGTATTCCATTTGCAGAACGCTACGAGTGGCAGACCTACTGGCTGGTTGACCCGCTTGACGGTACGCGTGAGTTTATTAAACGCAATGGTGAGTTCAGCGTTAACATTGCGCTTATCCATAACGGCTGCCCGATACTCGGCGTGGTCCATGCGCCGGTGCTCGATGTCACTTACTGGGCCTACGAAGGCGGTGGTGCATGGAAACAGGAAGCAAACAATTCTTCGCAGCCAATCAAGGTGCGCACCGCACCGTCGACTGAAGTGACCATTGCGCGCAGCCGTGCGCCGCTGAATGGCGGACGACTGAATCGGTTTCTCGACAGGCTGGGTAAGTACAAAGTAGTTTCAATGGGCAGTGCATTGAAGTCGTGCCTGGTGGCAGAGGGGCGTGCAGATCTTTATGCCAAGCTCGGACCCACCTGTGAATGGGACACCGGTGCTGCACAATGCATCGTAGAGCAGGCCGGCGGCCACGTTACCGATACTCAGATGCGGGATCTTCGTTACAATACGCGTGAATCATTGCTAAACCCGCACTTTTTTGTCTTCGGCGCCGGTAATCACGACTGGTCTGAATATCTGGACAGCGAAGCGGGATAAGCGGTAACCATCGTATCCACGGCTTTTGAGGCGGTATGAGCGAACCAAAATACTTAACTCCCAGGGAAGCGGAGGAGGCGTTTTATCTTGCGATAGAAAACGCTGATTTAAATTCCATGATGGCCATCTGGTCCGACGACGATGCCACCGTTTGTATACATCCGGGCGCCCCGCGGCTCGAGGGCCGAAGCGAGATACGCGCAAGCTGGCAGGAGATCTTTGAAGCGGGTCCCACTATGTTGTTTGCCATCAGCGATGAGCGGATCACTCAGGACGATCATCTGGCGGTACATCTTGTCAGGGAAGAAATCGTTGTTGACGGCGAAGTTGTCAGTGTCATGTTAACCACTAATATCTACCATCGCACTGATGACAGCTGGCGCATGATGTTGCATCACTCTTCACCTGAGCCTGAGCCCATGCTTGAAGAATTTGTACTGCCGGAAGACGAGCCTATCGTTCTGCACTGAGTTAAACCTCGCCTGCAGGTTCCCCTCGCGCATTGTTAGTGATTCACAAAATTAACAAATAATTTCTCTGCAATCAGTAGATTCAATCGAGATAAGTGATGTAAATAGCTATTTTAGTTGCTTATTTGTATACATCGATTGACAGTTGTACTGCGATAACAGTGGTATCTTCACACGTTGTAAAGTTTCGGTTAGTTCGACGAAAGGAATCGCCCGATGGGTTCTAATCGTTGCGACTGAATGACTTTTAGCAGAGGACTACCATGAAATTCGTTCCCGTTACGCTGTCAGCGGCAGTGACCGCAGCACTTCTAAGCTCGCCTCTGTCGGCAGCTCCAAACAACGCACCTTCGTACAATCCGGGTGCAAGTCCGACCAGCAGCCCCTGTGACGGACTGGTTGAGTTTACCGGCTGGGCACAGAACGTCACCGACGGTGACGGTGAGACTTCCGGTCTGCGTTTCCGCATGACTGGAATCAGCAACCCGGACATGTTCAGTCAGTTTCCGTTTGTCAGCTGGCCCTCACTGACGCTTACCTATCGCCTCAAGCCGGGTACCGAAGCGGGCGCAGTTTCAAGCGTGACTGCAGTACTTATCGATACCTCAGGCACCGGCCAGGGTGGTCAGGACACCTCCGAACCACAGACCTGGACTATCACCTCATCAGGTTGTACCGATGCCGATCTCGATGGCATAGCTGACGAGATCGATCCGGAAATCACGCCGCTGGTCGATACTGATGGCGACGGCATTTACGACGTGCTTGACGATGACGATGACAACGATGGCATTCCAGATGTGGATGAAGGCGATGGCGTTGTCGACACTGACGGCGATGGCATCCCTGACTCACTGGACGACGATTCTGATAACGATGGTATTCCCGATGCCGAGGAGACCGGCGACAGCGATGGCGACGGCATACCCGACTCGCAGGAACCCGCCGGTACTGACGTGACTACTGACACCGATGGCGATGGCCTGACAGACGATATCGACACCGACGACGACGGTGATGGGCTATCCGATGAAGAAGAAGGCAACGGTCTGCTGGATTCAGATGGTGACGGTATTCCAGATTCGCTCGACCCCGATTCAAACAATGATGGCATCGGTGACGATGGAAACGCCATTGACGACGAGCCGGTTGTTACCCCGCAAGCAGGGGATGATGGCGTTATTGAAAGCGGACTTAAAGGTGGCGGTTGGAGCTATAGCGTCGGCGGCGTTTTTGATCCGATGCTGCTGCTGACCGGGCTGCTGGCGCTGGTGGGTATACAGCGTCGTCGAATTTTCAAATAAATCGAAAGTTATGAACTACCGAAAAACCTCTTGTATTGCGGTATCGCTGGCAGCACTGGCTGCCGGCTGTACCTCTGCCATTGCCGAGACCCGCTTCTTTGGAGGAGCGAGTCTGCTGGGTTCCAACCTGGAGCCCAGAGTTAATTCCACTTCATTCACGGTGACAGAGTCCGGCAGTGCCGGTGCAAGAGTGTTTGCCGGTGTTGATTTGAGCAGGCGTTTCTCATTCGAAGGCTATTACTCGGAGCTGGGTCGCGCCGAGCTTAGCAATCAGACAGTCACCGGTGAAATCGATTACCGGGCAGCCGGATTGTCGGGTTTGTTGTATCTCTACGGCAGCCAGAGCCTCGAAAATCGTGAAGGGCTGCTGGTGTTTGCCAGAGCAGGCATTGGCTTTCTGGATAATTCCAGTACCAACGGTATCGCATTTTCGCGGCTCAATAACGAACATCTGGCAGCGGGTGTTGGCGTTGAGTACGGCTTTCGCAACGGCTTCGGACTGCGTGCCGAGTTTTTAAATCACGACGCTGATGCACAGGATATTAGCTTTAGTTTGGTGAAACGTTTTGGCGGCAGCAGCAAAGCTGCGATAACACAACCGGAACCGCCTGTTGAACCGGTCGAGCCTGTTGAAGAATCGAAAAAAGTCGAGATGGAAGCGCCGGCAGCCACCACTGAAACAGAAGAATCAGCGCCACCACCGCCTCCGCCTCCGCCCCCACCACCACCCGCTGCACCTGCGGACAGCGACGGCGATGGTGTGCCGGATGACAGTGATTTATGTGCAAATACAGCGGCTGGTGCCGAAGTTGCCGAAAACGGTTGTGTGTTTTCCGGTGTGCTGGAAGGTGTGAATTTCGAGACTGGTTCTGCAGCGTTGTCGCAGGCCGCCACCGATACACTGGACAACGTTATTTCGGAACTGCGGTCCAACCCCGGGATTCAGATTTCGGTTAAATCGCATACCGATAACCAGGGCAGTGCAGCGAATAACATGGAGCTGTCCAGGCAGCGGGCGGTAACCGTTGTCAGGTACCTTGCCGATGTCGGCGGCGTTGATCTGGCGCGAATGTCGGCCGTTGGCTTTGGCGAGAGCGAGCCTTTGCAGAGCAACAAGACTGCCGAAGGGCGTGCCGCAAACCGGCGTGTTGAAATAGAGATTATTGCGCAATAACCACTAACCACGGCTTTTTACTTAAGCCGTCTGCGGTGTGGCAATTCCTGCCGCACCGGGTCTTCCTTAGGTTACCAGGCGGTATATTCAGCAGCCATCTATAAAAGGTGGCTAGAATCTGCCGCTAAGCCGCGAAACCGGAAGTAATATCCAATCGCGAATACCGGAAGACTCAAATGACTAAAACTACTCGGAAACTTTCATTGATTTGCGCCAGCGCGCTGTTTTTCAGCGCCTGTGCAAGTAACGATTCGCTGAACCGCGGACAGACCGGTGCAGCTGTTGGTGCTGTGGCAGGTGCGGTGCTCGGCCACCAGGTAGACGGTGACAAAGGTCGCTTTGTCGGTGCGGTGGTTGGTGCGATTGCCGGTAACGCAGTTGGCCGTTACATGGATGAACAACAGCAGGCGCTCGAGCGAGAGCTGAGTCAGGAGCAGGCGGCAGATGAGATCAGAATTTCAAGGCTTGCTGACAACTCGCTAAAGCTAAACCTCAGCAGTGAAGTTTCCTTCGACTTTGACAGCACCATGATAAAGGTCGATTTTCGCGACAGTCTGAACAAGGTTGCCGGCGTACTTGCCGATTATCCGGAGACTGCTGTGCATATCGTTGGGCACACTGACAGTGTCGGCTCAGAAGTGTATAACCAGCAGCTGTCTATGCGACGCGCTTCAAGTGTGAAGAGTTACCTGGTTAATCAGGGTGTTGGTGCACGCCGTACCCGCACACAGGGTTTTGGTGAAACCATGCCTGTAGCCAACAACGGCACAGATTACGGTCGAGAGCGCAATCGCAGAGTTGAAATTTATCTTAAGCCGATTGTGGAAGGTAGCGAGCGCGAGGCATTCCGTTCACCGGTGTAGTGCCTGTCACTCACCGTGTTAAACAGACAGTACGGGAGCAGTGTGTTCCCGTACGAAAACTATTCTACAGCGGCCAGACTATCAGCAGCATAGGTACGGCCAGCGCAATAATGAGAATTTCAAGCGGCAGCCCCATTCGCCAGTAGTCACCAAACTGATACCCGCCAGGGCCCATCACCAGTGTGTTTGACTGATGCCCTATAGGCGTTAGAAACGCAGACGATGCACCGACTGCCACGGCCATTAAAAACGCATCGCTGCTTACCCCCAGTGAACCTGCAATTGAAACGCCGATTGGTGCCATGACCAGTGCGGTGGCGGCGTTGTTGATGATGTCTGACAGGAACATGGTGACAATAAGAATCAGTGCCAGTAGTGCAGCGGCAGGTAGTCCGGCAGTGATGTTAAGTATTGCATTGGCCATCCAGTCGGTGGTGCCTGTGCTCTCGAGCGCCCTGCCAACCGGAATCATTGCACCGAGTAAGACAATCACCGGCCAGTCGACTTCATCGTAGATTTCGCGAACCGAAATAACGTTCATTAGAATAAATATTCCAATCGCCATAAGAAACGCAATTGGCAGTGTGACCACTCCGGCCACACCCAGTGCAATGGCGCCTGCAAAGACCATCAGTGCCGGAATAACTTTACGTTCACGGTTTAGCGACAGTGGTCGTTTGGCCAGCGGCCACAAGCCCAGATCGTGAAAGCGCTGATCAATGGTGTCGGCATCACCGAACAGCAGCAGTACATCACCGGCTTTAAAACGCTGGCGCTTAAGCCGCGTGGTAATTGCTTCACCGTTTCTGGCAATGCCCACCAGAGCAAGTGTTCGTTGTGCGTGAACGCGAATGTATTCAATGCTGCGATCAACCAGAGGTGACGATTGCCCTATCACCCCTTCAAGCATTATTTCTTTATCGGATTGAGGTTGAACAAAATTGCCTGATGTACTGGTGAGCAGTGTTAGTCCGTTTTCTTCAACCAGTGTCTGCAGGTGTGACGGGTCGCCCTGTACCAGCAATATATCGCCCGGTAGCAACCGGTACCCACCGGGGATAGGTCGTGCAAAACCGTTTTTCTGTGCCATGGCCACCACATCGACCTGATCGTTGTTGAATACTTCAATGTCTGTGATCAGTTCGTTGGTCAGCGGGGACTCTTCACCGATTTCAATTTCTGTCAGGTAGTGAGAAATTTCAAATAGCGCTTTCGAGCCGTCTTTGCTGCTGCGGTCTGATGGAATGAGACGCCATCCGATCAGGGTAATAAATGACAGACCGACAGTAGCGACAACCAGTCCGACGGCACTGAAGTCGAACATCGAAAAGCCGACACCGCCGTTTATTTCGGCGCGATAACTGGCAATAATAATATTTGGCGGTGTACCAATAAGCGTGGTCATACCACCGAGTATGCTGCCGAATGCCAGTGGCATGAGGACCAGCGCCGGTGAACGATTGGCCTGATTGGCGGTTGCAATGGCTACCGGCAGCATCAGTGCCAGTGCACCAACATTGTTCATAAACGCAGAGGCAACGGTTACAACAGCGGTTAGTGAAGCAATGTGAATGTAAATGTTGCCGGTGAATGGTGTCAGGTAAGAAGCAATGACATTGACCACACCGGCATTTTTCAATGCATGGCTGATTATCAGTACGGCGGCCACTGTAATAACCGCTGCATGACCAAAGCCGGTGAATGCCTGTTCAGTGGGTACAACACCTGCCACCACACCCAGCACCAGGCAAAACATAGCAACGATATCGTGGCGGTACTTGCCCCAGGCAAACAACACCAGTGTGATGGCC
>CAYZVB010000257.1:7451-8092 GCA_964481315.1 uncultured Granulosicoccaceae bacterium | reverse complement strand
CGATGCTTTAGCGACAGCCTCCCTGGGAGGGTCGGCGTCTAAGCGCCGGGGAGGGCGCTTCGGTGTGGCACGCTATAGTTTAAATTCGCTATCGCCTACACCCAAAAACCAAGCCACTAACTGTTGACCTTTTGTAGTTTACATCGAGACTTAAAGCGAAACAAAATGCAGCCTGCTCCCACTCACTCTGGTTGCCATTCACCTGCAACACAAACATAGCCACTGACTATTGACCCTTCCGGATAAATAACCCCGTTCAGTACGCACTCAGCCAACGCCGGTGTCGTTAGTACCAAAAATACAATTGCGGTTTTTATAATCGTCATGTACTAGCTCCTTATTCACTTTCCTTTTTTTTTATTGGTCCAGCGCCAACATTGATATTGAGGTGTTGGCGGGGTGCTCGGTAGCGGCGAGTTCGAGTTTGTCGCAGTGCTTACCTTTCAGCACAGTGTTGAACCAGTGATCGGTAGTAAACTCAGATGTGGTTGCCATGGTTTTTTTCTCTGCTGACAACCGCTCGTATACATCGGTGTCAACCAGTACCGAGTCAATCTGCGCCTGTTCAAGTATGTTAGCCAAAAGCTCCGGGCTGGATTTGCTGGATGATGTGGATACGACATGGTCGCTAAATGTCAGCC
>CAYZVB010000257.1:0-7441 GCA_964481315.1 uncultured Granulosicoccaceae bacterium | reverse complement strand
CCCGCGCAAATCGGTCATGCGAAAGGTGGTGTTTTCAAGCTCCGGCAGTTTTTGTAACACCACCATATCAGCCAGGGATGCGCATACAAATTGTGTTTTGCTGTAGTCACCTCCGGTGATTGTTGCTTCACGCAGGTCGGTGTAGTGAAGCGTTGCCCCTGATATATTAATGTTGTCGAGTTTTGCATTTCGTAGCGATGCCAGTGAAAAGTTTCCTCTCGGAAATGCACCGCTGATTACACCACCATCGAAAGACACGCCGGCCAGTGAAACCAGTAGCTTGAGTTGTTTTTGACCGGATGGGGTTTCTCTTGGCGTTGCGCTAATAAAAGATCGTAGTGGCGTACTGCCCATAAACGTCAGTACCTCTGCCCGAAGAGTACTATGACTGATTCCATTGAGGAGGAAGCGGGTCTTTGCGCCCAGAAATTCCTCTTCGGCCGCTGTCATTTTGGTGTTGTGAAAATTGCTGGCGTTTAGTTCATTGAGGTAGTCGTTGATCAGTAGCGCCGAGGTTGACTTGGTTTGTATTTCGACTTCGGTTTTAAAGTTGTTCTGCGAAGTCGCCAGTTGCCTTTGCGTTTGAACAATCGCCACCAGACTGACGATAAGGCCAAAAATTCCTATGTTTTGTGTGAGTCTGGAACTGTTTTGTGCAAGAAAGCTCTTTAGGCTCAGTATCAAACCTAGTAAAAATCCAGCACCAGGGTCTCTTTTCGTTGTTTCGGGTTTTGGTGGATTTATAGTGCCGCGGTGTCCAGACAATGCGTCGTCCAGTTGGCCAAAAGTATCGGTGGTTTCAGATTTGGGTTGCACTGTTTTATCGATTGACATTGAAACATTCCTTTTTACTATCGATGCAAATAACCACGTTCCAGGTGGTTTGAGCTTTGCGCTCCATCAGTTCATATAGATCAAATCTGTAGCTTTGCCAATTTAAAAACCGGGCACGTGGCAGGGGGTTACTATTCGCTGAAGTATTATTTTACTTTCTCGCCTTAAACAGTTTCGCGTTTGTCGCTGACTCTTGTGAGTCATTGCCAGGACGCTCCGGGCCAGTTTACAAAACGCGCATTCGAAGCAACATCGTGAAGTCTGTGACATTGACTTCGCCAAGAATCTCGAGGCTTAGCGTGATGATGAAAATTTCCGTGTTGTGGGCTACTACCGACAGGACAGGGCTGTGCTGTCTTACTGTTGGTGCTTCTGGCTGTTGCTGCTTCTGGCATTAGTTCTTCAGTACGTTGCAGGGTGTGTGCATGCAAATGATAAATCTTCCAATGCCCTTGTTTGCTCGACTTCAGTCCGGTGGCAGCATGGTGTATACCGATCACCGGTATAAAGCCGGATATGGTTCAATGCGTCATTAATATGCACATTTTTCCTGCGATGACGCAGTCTGGCAGACCTCTGTTGCGCAAGTTATCGGCGAAGACGGTATATTATTACTGATGCAGGTCGTGATACGGCTGTTGCGAACCCGAAAGACCATGGAGTGTATGAAAGACTACGAACTTAGAGCCGGTGTTCCCGCAGATAAAGACTGGTTGTTCGATCTTTACTGCCGCACCATGATGCCGTTTATCAAAGCCGCCTGGGGCTGGGACGATGTGTTTCAGTCTACAAGTTTCAGTGAACATCTTGCACCTTCCGACTGGACAATCATTACCGTAGATCAACGGGGAGTTGGTGGCTTTGTGTTGAAAGAAAATCTGGACAATCTGTGGTTGGAGATGCTGTTGATCGAACCCGACTATCAACGTGGTGGTATTGGCAGAAGCATCGTGCAGCATTTGAAAGATACCTCCGCCGGCTGCCGAAAACCGGTGCAACTCAGTGTTATCAAGTCGAACCCGGTAATGTCTTTTTACGAATCGCTGGGTTTTAATGTTTTCGATGAAGATAACTGGTGTTACAAGCTGCAATGGCAACCTGAGTAGCCTGCACATGCGGTTTGCAAAGCCGGGGCCGGAGGTTATTTGTGGTAGCAAGTAATTACCTGCTGCAGTTGCGTGCACGTGCCGGAGATTCACTGTTGCTTTTACCGGCAGTGGCAGCGGTCATATTGAATAAGCATAACGAACTGTTGCTGCAGCAAAAGCCTTCGGAAGGGTGGAGTTTACCGGCGGGAATGATTGAGCCCGGGGAAACACCTCGTCAGGCAATTGTGCGCGAGGTGGGTGAAGAGACCGTTCTGGTGGTCGAGCCGGTACGCGTGATTGATGTGTTCGGTGGTGAAGCGTTTCGCTATGTGTATCCGAATGGCGATTCGGTTGAATACACCATTGTGTTGATGCAGTGTGCCGTAGTTGCAGATACCGGAATCATCACAGACAGTGAAACGTTGGCAACCGCTTACTTCTCACAAGCGAACATGCCAGAACTTGCATTGCCGTATCCTTTGTCTGCGCTTTTCGGTGCCGGTTAAGTACCGTTTGTGCAGGTGAAATACCTGCTAAAAACTCTCAACGCTAATTTTACTTTCGTCGGCACCTGCGGCGATCAAATCTCTGGACATGTCAGCGACAAGCCCCGGTGGTCCGCACAGGTAACATCGGGCTGTTGCGAACGGTAGCCGATGTGCCAATGCTGAAATTGAAACCCTTCCTGCCAGAACATGACTGTCCGGCCCTGGGCGATGTGTTAAGCGGCTGACAAAAAATACCGACTGTATCAGGCTGTTTGAACTTGTCAGTTGTTCAATTTCATCAAGATGAGGGATTTGCTCCGGATAACGGCTGCCATGAATAAACAAACACTGGCGTTTTGTATCGGCAAGTGCGTGTAGCATGCTAATCATCGGCGTTATGCCTATCCCGGCACTGATTAACACTATCGGGTTGTTACTATTGTCCAGGGTAAATGTGCCTTGTGGTTCGCCTGCCAGAATGGAATGTCCGGTAGTAATAAGGCGGTGTAGTATCGTCGATGCGATACCGTCGTCCTGTCGCTTAACGCTAATCCGGTAGGTGTCAGACATTGGCGGGCCGGATAACTAATAGGTACGGCGAACTACTTTGTCCTGTAACTGAATTTCAACCGGTAAGTGCTGACCGGGCTGAAACACCGGCAGTGGGCCATTGTCACGCGGAGCGAGCTCAAAGGCGCAGACATCTTCTGTCTGCGATGTTTTTTTAGTAATAAGATACTCCCGGGTGCTGTATCCAGGTTGCGCCCAGCGATATGGCAGGGCGTTTTCGAGCTGAATCACATGCAGAATGTCTATATGGATCAGTCGTTGTGCTTCGATATCGCCTGACTCGCCAGCATCCCAGTCGATACTTGCGCGACCGGTAATCTGTAGCAAACCGCCGGTGTCGAAGTTTATAAAAAGCAGCCCGATACCGGGATTTACCAGCAGATTGCCAATGGTGTTAAAAAATTTGTTACCTGCATAATCAGGAAGGATCAGGCGGGTGTTATCAACAACCTGCACAAAGCCGGCTGCGCCACCACGGTGGGAGGCGTCCATGCCGGTGCGGTTATCAATGTGATCGGCAGAGCCAATGCCAGTGCCAACAAGCAGTGTGTCTGACTGCTTAATCCATTGCATCATCTCTGCAGACAACACAGTATCAGAAGCAACAACAGGTAGCGCAGAGTGCGGGGAAAATTCGCTGTGACTTCGCGGGGTAATATATTGCGGGCAGTTACCGAATGACTGATCGACCTTCAGTGTCAGTGTTTTACCATCGTTGGAGATAACCGTGCCGTTCACCCGGTTGCGTCGACGTGTGTCGAGCTCTATTCCCAGTATGCCAACTTCTGCACCACTTCGGATTTGTCCCGCCAGCGCGTCGCCTTCTGCAATGGCTGCAGTGATAGTCAGGTGTTGCGGGTCGGGGGATTGGATGAATCCTGGTGTGCCGGTCAGTACGGTAACCCATGGAAGTGCTGCTTCATCACGCGCCGAGATTATCAGATACGTGAGTGATGAAAAGAACTCCCGGTGTTGCTCCGGCATGCAGTGGCGAATGAATTGCGCCACTTGTTGCGTATACGCAGATTCCACTCCGGCACGTTGTTGCGCCATAAGCTCACCGCTATGAAACACAGCGGCAGTCGCGGTTTTATTTAAATCGTCAGTGCTGTCAGGCATCGATAAACTCAATGCGCACATTGCCGGGTATGTAGCACATCATGTGCTGTCGGTCGCTGCTGCCGGCGGCTTCCGGTGAAAACTCAATGCTAACGTCATCGCGTGCTGCAAGTTCGCTATGCAGGGCTTGCAAGTTTTCTGTTGAACCGGTTCGAAGACACAAATGGTGCAGGCCGATGTTGTATCGTCGATCAAATGGAATTGCCGTGTCAGGGTCTTCGGCACGCCACAGGGTGATCATGATTGTGCCGTCGCTAACAAAAAATGCCGGATAGTCCGGCTGCCCGCCGACTTGTTTGAAATTCAGTGCATCAATAAAAAAGTCCCGGGTTGCTTCAATATCGGGAACGGTCAGTCCAATGTGGTGAGCGCCCATGGTTTTTGCGGTCATCGCTATTCTCCTGTGTGACAGTGACGGTGGTATCGATGAAGACAGGTATGAAATTTACATGCTTGTTTTTGGTGAGACCAGATGGTAAAAACGGCATTCTTCCTTCCAAAAAATGGAAGCCTGCTGTTGGATCGATTTGAAGCAATGTCTGTTTTGCTGGCTGCGGTTAGGGCCGGCAGCCTGTCTGCTGCTGCGCGTGAGCTTGGACAGCCGCTGGCGACGGTCAGCCGTAAAGTCTCAGCGCTTGAGAAGCATCTGAACACGCAGCTACTGGTTCGCACCTCGCGAAAACTGGAAATGACCGTCGCCGGCCGCAGCTACGTAGCCGCCTGCGAGCAAATTCTTAGTGACGTGCAAGAGGCAGAACTGGCTGCCTCAGGTGAGTACAGCACGCCCAAAGGCGATCTGGTGCTGACAGCGCCGGTGGTTTTCGGTCGGCTGCATCTGCTGCCGGTGGTAATGGAATTTCTGCGGGTACATCCGAAAATCGATGTACAACTCAGGCTGCATGATCGCGTTGTGCATTTACTTGATGAACAGATTGATGTGGCGTTGCGTATCGGTCATTTGCCCGACAGCAATTTAATCGGCGTGCCGGTCGGTCACGTCAGAATGGTGACTTGTGCAAGCCCTGCATATCTTAAAAAGCATGGACTCCCGAAAACGCCGGAGCAGTTAACAGCGCATACGCTAATTAACTTCGACAACATTGGTGGCTTTCGCAACTGGGCGTTTGAAAATGAAAAACAACTCAGGCTACCGAAATCACGTCTGGTGGTAACAACGGCAGAAGCCGCTATTGACGCTGCCGCTGGCGGACTGGGAATCACGCGCGTTTTGTCGTACCAGATAGCTGAGTACCAAAAACAAGGACAGCTTGAGGAAATCTTAACGGACTATCAGCCGGAACCCTATCCGGTCAGCCTGGTATATGCAAAGCAGGGTCTGTTGCCGCTTAAGGTGAGGGCGTTTCTGGACTTTGCCAGGCCGCGTCTGCGAGAGACGGTGGAGGCTATTGAGCTTGTGCATTAAAATGCCGTAGCGCCGATTTGTTGTGAGCATTACCTGCCTGTGCCAGGCAAACCTCTTTGTAAAGTTATGTTGAGCAGTGAAAATGAATAAGATGGTATTGGCAGTCATGTTGTTGCATTGCAGCGTGTCTTTTGCTGCAGATAAAGCCGACTATGTTATTGTGAATAAGTCTGAAAGAAAAATGATGCTGTTTGCCGCAGGTAACCTGCTGAAGTCGTATCGAATTTCTCTGGGCGGTAATCCGGTTGGGCACAAAGTGCAGGAGGGAGACCAAAAGACACCGGAGGGAAGGTATGTTCTCGACTATAAAAAATCGGACAGTGCCTACTATAAAGCGATAAGAGTGTCATACCCCAACGCACAGGATAAACAAAATGCCGCACGTCTGAACGTGGGCCCCGGCGGGCAGATCATGATTCACGGACAGGCAAACGGCTTCGCATGGCTGGGAGGTGTTTTGAAGTATTTCGACTGGACAGCCGGATGCATAGCAGTCACCAACACTGAAATGGAAGAGATATGGACACTGGTTGATGCGGGCACACCAATCGAGATTAATCCCTGAAACAAGCCGCTGTATGGCGGGCAACACCTGAAGTGCGATTCACGCTACACTAATGGAAATAAACACCGTAGATTACCCGGAGAAACACATGACTGAAGCCGCCGTTATTTCCACCGCCCGCACACCAATAGGCAGGGCTTTTCGCGGTGCACTGAACAACGTAAAGTCACCGACCTTAATGGCGCATGCAATTGATCATGCGGTAAAGCGGACCGGTATCGACCCCGCTGAAATTGACGATGTACTGATTGGCACCGTATTAACGGGTGGTTCTGCCGGTAGCAATATCGCACGCAACGCGAGTATTGCGGCAGGTCTGCCGGTATCAGTGTCGGCACAAACCATAGATCGTCAGTGTTCTTCAGGGTTAATGGCAATTGCAACAGCCGCCAGACAGATTATTGTCGACGGCATGAAAGTCTGTGTTGCTGGTGGCCAGGACAACATCTCCGGGTTACAGCATCAATACCTTGGCTGGGTAGCCGAAGACAAAGACGACAATGTCATTGCTCAGCAGGAGCATGCCTACATGCCAATGCTGAAAACTGCCGAGTACGTTGCCGACAAATATAATGTCAGCCGAGAACAACAGGATGAATACGCCTTGGCATCACAGCAGCGCACTGCTGCAGCGCAGGAAGCGGGATTGTTTAATGATGAGATAGTGCCGATAACAGCCACCAAAAAAATCGTCGACAAAGAAACCAAAGCCGAAAGCTTTGAAGAAGTCACCCTTGAAAAAGACGAAGGTAACCGGCCGCAAACCACACTTGAAAACCTGCAGGCGTTAAATGCGGTTATTGACGGTGGCACAATCACCGCTGGCAACGCAAGCCAGTTGTCCGATGGAGCGTCAGCGTGTGTGGTGATGGAACGCAAACTCGCAGAACAGCGCGGTGAAAACGTACTTGGTATTTACCGCGGCATGGCCGTCGCCGGCACCGAACCAGAGCAAATGGGAATAGGGCCGATCTTCGCTATTCCCAAACTGCTAAAACAGCACGGACTCAAAGTATCCGACATCGGACTGTGGGAACTTAACGAAGCCTTCGCTGTGCAGTGCTTGTACTGTCGCGATCACCTTGGCATCGATCCCGATACTTATAATGTGAACGGTGGTGCTATTTCTATTGGGCACCCGTACGGTATGACCGGCGCCAGAACTACGGGACATGCATTGATAGAAGGTAAACGTCGGGGTGTGCAGTATGTTGTAGTGAGTATGTGTATTGGTGGCGGGATGGGGGCTGCTGCGTTGTTTGAGGTTGCTTAGTGGTTGGTATCGAGCGAGGCTGAAGACCCTCCCCGGCGCTTAGACGCCGACCCTCCCAGGGAGGCTGTCGCTAAAGCATCG